>NZ_JACAPZ010000010.1:0-63938 GCF_013385475.1 Pseudomonas sp. G5001 | reverse complement strand
GCTGTAAGAGCGGAACCCTAAGCCGCCGTTACCGCAGCAACGGATATGTACACCACACCACACCACACCCCCCCCACCCCCTGTTGGCCCACCTCTTGCTAAAGAATCCCCACAGGTAGCCAACGGCGGTTGCCCCCTCCACGACAAAGACGTCGCACACCCGGTTTGCCCCAGCGAACCCGGTGGCGGCGTTTTTTCGTTTTGGCCCCATAGCCCGGGGCCGATGGGGCGGCCCCAGCCGTTCCATCACCAGGCCTTCTCATAAGACCCCTTACCGCTGAGGTGCGTGATGAAATCAAGCTTCTGGAAATCCGGTCACACCCCGACCCTGTTCGCCGCGTTCCTGTATTTCGACCTGAGCTTCATGGTCTGGTACCTGTTGGGCCCATTGGCGGTACAAATCGCCGCCGACCTGCACCTCACCACCCAACAACGCGGCCTGGTGGTCGCCACCCCCATCCTGGCCGGCGCAGTGCTGCGGTTCCTGATGGGCATGCTCGCCGACAAACTCTCCCCCAAGACCGCCGGCCTGATCGGCCAGGTGATTGTCATCGGCGCCTTGTTCGTCGCCTGGAAACTCGGAATCCACAGCTACGAGCAAGCCCTGCTGCTGGGCATGTTCCTCGGCATGGCGGGAGCCTCGTTCGCCGTCGCCCTGCCCTTGGCGTCCCAGTGGTACCCCGCCGAGCACCAGGGCAAGGCCATGGGCATCGCCGGCGCCGGCAACTCCGGGACGGTGTTTGCGGCCCTGCTGGCACCGGTGCTCGCCGCCGCGTTTGGCTGGAGCAATGTGTTCGGCTTCGCACTGATCCCGCTGATCCTGACGCTGATCGTCTTCGCCTGGCTCGCCCGCAACGCCCCGCAACGACCCAAGGCCAAGTCCATGGCCGACTACTTCAAAGCCCTGGGCGACCGCGACAGTTGGTGGTTCATGTTCTTCTACAGTGTGACCTTCGGTGGTTTCATCGGCCTGGCCAGCGCCCTGCCCGGCTATTTCAACGACCAATACGGCCTGAGCCCGGTCACCGCCGGCTACTACACCGCCGCCTGCGTATTCGGCGGCAGCCTGATGCGGCCTTTGGGCGGCGCCCTGGCCGACCGTTTCGGCGGGATTCGCACCCTGCTCGGCATGTACGGCGTGGCAGCGATCTGCATCGCGGCGGTGGGGTTCAACCTGCCAAGCTCCTACGCAGCACTGGCGCTTTTTGTGTGCACCATGCTCGGTTTGGGTGCCGGTAACGGTGCAGTCTTCCAACTGGTGCCCCAACGCTTTCACCGCGAGATTGGTGTGATGACCGGCCTGATCGGCATGGCCGGCGGCATCGGCGGTTTCGCCCTGGCGGCGGGCATGGGCGCGATCAAGCAAAGCACCGGCAGCTATCAGTTGGCGCTGTGGCTGTTCGCCAGCCTGGGCGTGCTGGCCTGGTTCGGCCTGTACGGCGTCAAGCGTCGCTGGAGAACCACCTGGGGCTCGGCTGCGGTGACGGCTGCACGGGTCTGATGAGCCTGCAACTGAGCTTCGCCCAAGCCAGCGCCACCGGCCCACGGCAGGAAAACCAGGACGCCTTGCGCCTGGTCACCCCCGCCCCGGAGCTGGCCGCCAGCAAAGGCTACCTGTGTGCCATCGCCGATGGCGTCAGCCAATGCGCCGATGGCGGACTGGCTGCACGCTCGACCTTGCAAGCCCTGGCCCTGGACTATTACGCCACGCCGCAAACCTGGGGCGTGGCCCAGGCCCTGGAACGCTTGCTGGTGGCCCAGAATCGCTGGCTGCAAGCCAACGGCGGCGGCCAGCCGTTGCTGACCACCCTCAGCGCCCTGGTGTTTCGCGGCCAGCGTTTTACCCTGGCTCATGTGGGTGATTGCCGGGTGTATCGCTGGCTCGATGGCCAGTTGCAGCGCCTGAGCCAGGAGCATGTGTGGGAGCAACCGGGCATGCAGCATGTGCTCAAGCGCGCCATGGGCCTGGATCAGCATCTGGTGCTGGATTTCCTCGACGGCGAGTTGCGGGCAGGCGAGTGTTTCCTGCTGCTCAGCGACGGCGTGTGGGCGACCCTGGATGACAACAACATCAGCGCAATCCTGCGGGAACAGTCGGACCTGGACCTCGCGGTAAACACCCTGGTCAGCGCCGCGCACCTGGCTGGTAGCCAGGACAACGCCAGCGCCCTGCTGGTCCGCGTCGACCAGCTTGGCGCCGCCACCCTCGGCGATGCGCTGGTGCAGTTGCAGCAATGGCCCCTGCCGCCCCCCCTGAAACCCGGCCAGCGCTTCGAAGGCTGGCAGGTAGAGTCGCTGTTGGGGCAAAGCCGCCAGTCCTTGCTCTATCGGGTGCGCGATGGCCATCAACAGGCGTGGCTGCTGAAGACCTTGCCGCTCAGCCACGACGATGACGTGTTCGCCGCCCAGGCATTGCTGTCAGAGGAATGGTTCCTGCGCCGGGTCGCCGGCCGCGCGTTCCCTGAAGTCCATCCAGCCAGTGGCCGTCAGCATTTGTACTACGTGATGCGTGAATACTCCGGCCAAACCCTGGCCGAACTGTTCAAGCACCAGGGCCCATTGCCCCTGGCGCAGTGGCAAACCCTGGCCGAGCGCCTGTTGCGTGCCGTCGGGCTGCTGCACCGCCGGCAGATCCTGCACCGCGACATCAAGCCGGAAAACCTGCTGCTGGGAGAGGATGGCGACTTGCGTGTGCTGGACTTCGGCCTGGCCTACTGCCCCGGGCTTTCGGAGGATCGCGCGCACCTGTTGCCTGGCACGCCAAGCTTTATCGCCCCGGAAGCCTTCAACGGCGAACGCCCTACCCCGCAACAGGACTTGTATAGCGTCGGTGTGACCTTGTATTACCTGCTCACCGGGCATTACCCCTATGGCGAAATCGAAGCTTTCCAGCGTCCCAGGTTCACTACGCTTGTCGGCGCCAGCCGTTACCGCCCCGACCTGCCCGACTGGCTGCAACAGAGCCTGGAGCGCGCAGTCGCCGCGCAACCCGAGCAACGTTATGAAACTGCCGAGGAATGGTTGCTGGTACTGGAGCAGGCGGATCGCCGCGAGTTGAGCACGCGACCAAAACCGCTGCTGGAGCGCGAACCGCTGAAGGTCTGGCAAACGTTGGCCGTGCTGTCGTTGCTGATCAATCTGGTGCTGTTGTACTGGCTGTTGCACCACTAAGAGGCGAAATTTCTCGATACATCGCCGCGCCACTTAACAAAACCGGCCAAAATCCTACTTGGCACAACCGCTGCATTAGCTTTCCCATCAACACACATATAGCCGCACCTTCAACGTCGAAGGTCGGGCTTCCCGAGAGAACGGGACCAGGACAAAGGCGTCCTCGCTACTTACGTAGCGGGGACGCCTTTTTTTGTTGCGCACGATTTGTCGAGCCACTGCGGAGAACGACATGAAGAAACTCAAACTGGTGATGATCGGCAACGGCATGGCCGGGGTTCGCACCCTTGAAGAATTGCTCAAGCTGAGCAGCGACCTGTACGACATCACCGTTTTCGGCGCCGAGCCCCACACCAATTACAACCGCATTTTGCTGTCGCCGGTGCTGGCCGGTGAGCAGACCTTCGAAGAGATCGTGCTCAATGACTTGAGCTGGTACCTCGATAACAACATCAAGCTGTTGCTTAACCGCAAAGTGGTGCAGATCGACCGGGTCAAACGCAAAGTCATCGCCGAAGACGGCAGCGAGGCCGAGTACGATCGCCTGCTGATCGCCACCGGCTCCACGCCGTTTATCCTGCCGATCCCGGGCAATACGTTGCAGGGTGTGATCGGCTACCGCGACATCGCCGACACCCAGGCCATGATCGACACCGCCAAGACCCACAAGCACGCGGTCGTCATCGGCGGCGGCCTGCTGGGCCTGGAGGCCGCCAACGGCCTGATGCTGCGTGGCATGCACGTGACCGTGGTGCATATCGGCGAGTGGCTGCTGGAACGGCAACTGGACAAGACCAGCGGCCAGTTGCTGCAAACCGAACTGGAAAGCCGTGGCCTGGTGTTTCGCTTGAAGGAGCAGACCGAGGCGCTGCATGACGCTGGCAACGGCCGCGTCGGCTCGGTGCAATTCAAGAATGGCGATGTGATCCCCGCCGACCTGGTGGTGATGGCTGCGGGCATCCGCCCCAACACCGAACTCGCGGAAAAATCCGGCATCCCGTGCAACCGTGGGATTCTGGTCAACGACACCCTGCAAACCTACGACCCGCGCATCTATGCCATCGGCGAATGCGCCAGCCATCGCGGGATTGCCTACGGCCTGGTGGCACCGCTGTTCGAGCAGGCCAAGGTCTGCGCCAACCACCTCGCCCAACTGGGTTTCGCGCGCTATCAAGGCTCGGTGACTTCGACCAAATTGAAAGTCACCGGCATCGACCTGTTCTCCGCCGGGGACTTCATGGGCGGCGAAGGCACGGAGACCATCACGCTTTCCGACCCGATTGGCGGTGTGTACAAGAAGCTGGTGATCAAGGACGACATCCTCGTCGGCGCCTGCCTGTACGGCGATACGGCTGACGGCGGCTGGTATTTCCGGCAGATCCGTGAGAACCATGCCATTGGCGAGATCCGCGATCACCTGATGTTCGGTGAAAATGCTTTGGGCGATGTAGGCCACCAAGGCCAGGACAAAGCCATGAGCATGGCCGACACCGCCGAAGTCTGCGGCTGCAACGGCGTGTGCAAGGGCACCATCGTCAAGGCGATTCAGGAACACGGTCTGTTCAGCGTCGACGACGTGAAGAAGCACACCAAGGCTGCCAGTTCCTGCGGTTCCTGCGCCGGGCTGGTGGAACAAATCCTGATCAACACCGTGGGCGGCGCGGCGGACGTCAAACCGAAAAGCGAAAAAGCCATCTGCGGCTGCAGCGACCTCAACCACGGGCAAATCCGCCAGGCCATCCGCGACCAGCACCTGCTGACCATCGCCGGCACCATGAGCTACCTGAACTGGCGCACCCCGAACGGCTGTGCCACCTGCCGCCCGGCACTCAACTACTACCTGATCTCCACCTGGCCCGGCGAGGCAAAAGACGATCCGCAATCGCGCCTGATCAACGAACGCGCCCACGCCAATATTCAGAAAGACGGCACCTACTCGGTAGTCCCAAGGATGTGGGGTGGTGTGACCAATCCGTCGGAACTGCGGCGCATCGCTGATGTGGCCGACAAGTACAACGTGCCGATGGTCAAGGTTACCGGCGGGCAGCGCATCGATTTGCTCGGCATCAAGAAGCAGGACTTGCCCGGCGTATGGAAAGACCTCGATATGCCATCCGGCCATGCCTACGGCAAATCCATCCGCACCGTGAAGACCTGCGTCGGCAGCGAGTTCTGCCGCTTTGGTACGCAGAACTCGACGCAACTGGGGATTGAGCTGGAACATGACCTGTTCAATATGTGGTCGCCCCACAAGGTCAAGCTGGCAGTGTCCGGCTGCCCGCGCAACTGCTCGGAAGCGGGGATCAAGGACGTGGGAATCATCGGCGTCGATTCCGGCTGGGAGATGTATATCGGCGGTAACGGCGGGATCAAGACCGAGGTCGCCGAGTTCTTCGTCAAGCTGAAAACCGCCGAAGAAGTGCGCGAATACAACGGCGCTTTCCTACAGCTCTACCGGGAAGAGGCCTTCTACCTGGAGCGCACCGTGCACTACCTGCAACGGGTCGGCATGGAGCACATCAAGAAGGCTGTACTGGAAGACCCGGCGCGGCGCCAGGCACTGAATGAACGCCTGCAATTCTCCCTGTCGTTCGAGCAGGACCCGTGGAAAGAACGCCTGGAACAGCCGCTGCTGAAAAAGGAATTCGACACCATCCCCGTCAAACTGCTGGAGGTGCCGGCATGAACTGGCTGGATATCTGCGCCCTCGAAGAAATCAACGCCCTGGGCTCGCGCATCATCAGCGGGCCAAAAGGCGACATCGCGATTTTTCGTACCAGTGACGACGAGGTTTTCGCCCTCGACGACCGCTGCCCGCACAAGGGTGGCCCGCTGTCCCAAGGCTTGATCTACGGCAAGCGCGTGGCCTGCCCGCTGCACAACTGGCAGATCGACCTGGAGTCCGGGGAGGCCCAGGCACCGGACGTCGGCTGCGCCCATCACCACCCGGCCCGTGTGGAAAACGGCCGGGTGATGTTGGCGCTGCGGGACGCCGGTTGATGAACCGCCAGACCACCGCGTCCACCTGCTGCTACTGCGGGGTCGGTTGCGGCGTACTGATCGAGCATGATGGCTCGCAGATCCTCGGCGTCAGTGGCGATCCGAGTCATCCGGCCAACTTCGGAAAATTGTGCAGCAAGGGCTCCAGCCTGCACCTCACCGGAGACCTCGCGGCCCGCGCGTTGTACCCGGAACTGCGGCTGGGCAAAGGCCTGGCCCGCAGCCGCACCGACTGGGATACCGCCCTGGAGCACGCGGCGAACGTGTTTGCCGAAACCATCGCTGAACACGGGCCGGACAGCGTCGCGTTCTATATTTCCGGGCAGTTGCTGACCGAGGATTACTACAGCTTCAACAAACTGGCGCGGGCGCTGGTGGGCACCAACAATATCGACAGCAACTCGCGGCTGTGCATGTCTTCGGCGGTGGTCGGCTACAAGCGCAGCCTGGGGGCCGACGCGCCACCGTGCAGCTACGAGGACCTGGAGTCGAGCGACTGCGTGATGATCGTCGGCAGCAATATGGCCTACGCGCATCCGGTGTTGTTCCGACGCCTGGAGGAAGCCAAGGCCCGCCGGCCACAGATGAAAGTGCTGGTAATTGATCCCCGGCGCACCGACACCTGCGACTTGGCGGACCTGCATCTGGCGATTTTGCCGGGTACGGATGTCGCATTGTTCCATGGGATCCTGCACTTGCTGTTGTGGGAAGACTGGATCGACCGCGACTTTATCCAGGCCCATACCGACGGCCTGGTCGAACTCAAACGCCTGGTTCACGACTACACACCGCAAATGGTCACGCAGTTGTGCGGGATCAGTGTCGAGCAACTGCGTCTGTGTGCGGAATGGGTCGGCACCTCGGCGAGTTTTCTGTCGTTGTGGTGCATGGGGCTCAATCAGTCCACCGCCGGCAGCGCGAAGAACAGCGCCTTGATTAACCTGCATTTGGCGACCGGCACCATCGGCCGCCCTGGCTGCGGACCTTTCTCCCTGACGGGTCAGCCGAATGCCATGGGTGGGCGGGAAACCGGCAGTTTGTCGAATTTACTGCCTGGCCATCGTGAGGCTGCCAACCCCGAACATCGGGCAGAAGTAGCCGCGTATTGGGGGGTCGACCAACTGCCGGCCAGCACCGGGCTGACCGCCATCGAATTGTTTGAACAGATGCAGGCCGGCAAGATCAAGGCCTTGTGGATCGCGTGCACCAACCCCGCCCAATCCCTGCCCGACCAGAACACCGTGCGCCAGGCCCTGGAAGCGTGTCCGTTCGTGGTGCTACAGGAAGCCTTTCGTACAACCGAGACGGCGCGTTACGCCGACCTGTTGCTGCCAGCCGCGAGCTGGGGCGAGAAGGAAGGCACAGTGACCAACTCTGAGCGGCGCATTTCCCACGTTCGCCGAGCCATCGCCCCACCTGGGGAAGCGCGGCCGGACTGGGCAATCACCGTGGATTTTGCCCAACGCCTGGAGCAGCGTCTTTGTCCCGGAAAACCGGGGCTTTTTGCCTTTGAGCAACCGGCACAGATCTTTGATGAATACAAGCTGCTGACCCGTGGCCGGGACCTGGACCTGTCGGGTATCAGCCACGCGCTGCTGGACCGGATAGGCCCGCAGCAATGGCCATTCCCGGCCGATGCGGTGGGCGGAACACCAAGGCTGTACACCGACGGATTTTTCCCTACGGAGACTGGCCGCGCGCACTTTGTCGCCGACCCTTATCGCGCCGCCAAGGAGCAGCGTGACGCGCGCTTCCCACTCACCCTGATCACCGGCCGCCTGCGGGACCAATGGCATGGCATGAGCCGCACCGGCACCGCTGCGCAGCTGTTCGGCCATGTCAGTGAAGCAGTGCTCAGCCTGCACCCGGACGAACTGCGTCGCCATCGCTTGAAGGAAGGGGATCTGGTCAGCCTGAAAAGCCGGCGCGGCAGCGTGATTGTGGCCGTCGGCAGCGATGACAGCGTGCGTCCCGGCCAGGCTTTCCTGCCGATGCACTGGGGCGACCGTTTTCTTAAAGGCGGCGTAAATGCGCTGACCCAGCCGGCATTCGACCCGCTGTCCAAACAGCCGGAACTCAAGCACAGCGGCGTGCGCCTGGAGGCGGTGCGACTGCCCTGGCACTTGTTTGCGCTGATTGAAGGCGATGTGCAGCAACACTTCGAAGCGTTGCGACCGCTGTGTGACGGCTTTGCCTACGTCAGCCTGAGCCTGACCGGACGCGAGCGGCCTGCCCTGCTGATTCGTGCGGCGCATCACGAGGCGCCCGCCCTTGAACTGCTCAAGCAGATCGACCAACTGCTGGGCCTCAACGACGGCCCCGTGATGGCGTACGACGACCCGCGGCGCTCCATTGGCAAGCGGGTAAAGATTGAAAAAGGCCGTATCACCGCGATCCGCCTGGCTGGCGAAACCCTGGCTCGCCACTGGCTGCAAAGCCTGTGGCTGGAAGGTCGCACCGATGAGCAGTTACGCCGCTGGTTGTTGGCACCATTGAGTGCGCCACCGGGGGGCGGCTCGAGCAGCAACAAGACGCTGTGCAACTGCAAGAACGTCAGCGAAAGCGCGGTCTGCGCCGGCATTGCCCGGGGCCTGGACCTGAACGGGCTGAAGCAGGAACTGGGTTGCGGCACGCAATGCGGCTCCTGTGTGCCGGAAATCAAACGGTTATTGGCGAACGGCGAGCAGCCAATCGCGATCAGAGTGTGAGGCAAGCATATGAGCGCAAAAGTCTGGCTGGTGGGCGCAGGCCCCGGCGATCCGGAACTGCTGACACTCAAGGCGGTGAGAGCCCTGCGGGAAGCCGATGTGGTGCTGATCGATGATCTGGTCAACCCGGCGCTGCTGGAGCATTGCCCCGCTGCACGGCTGATCACCGTGGGCAAACGCGGTGGCTGCCGTTCCACCCCACAGGCGTTTATCCATCGCCTGATGTTGCGTTATGCCCGGCAGGGTAAGTGCGTGGTGCGGCTCAAGGGCGGCGACCCGTGCATTTTTGGTCGCGGCGGCGAAGAGGCGGCGTGGCTCAGGCAGCAAGGGGTGGAAGTGGAGTTGGTCAACGGCATTACGGCAGGGCTGGCCGGGGCAACGAACTGCGATATCTCGCTGACGTTGCGCGGTGTCAGCCGTGGCGTCACGTTGGTCACGGCCCATACCCAGGACGACAGCAGCCTCAATTGGCGGGCCCTGGCCGAGGGCGGCACGACGCTGGTGATCTATATGGGGGTGGCGAAACTGGGGGAAATCCGCCGGCAATTGCTGGAAGGTGGCATGAGCGATGACATGCCGGTGGCGATGATTGAAAACGCTTCACTGCCACAACAGCGCGAATGCCGCAGCAGCCTCGCCCGGATGCAGGATGATGCGCACGAATTCGCGCTCAAGAGCCCGGCTATCCTGGTGATTGGCCGGGTTGCGCAAGCGACGCAGGCGCTTGCGGCCCTGGCCAGCGCCACGGCCTGAGGCAAATTACAGGCGAAAAAAAGCCCGGCCTAAGCCGGGCTTTTTTCTACAACTCAGTAATTACTGAGCTGCTTGTGCTTCTACCGAGGCTTCTACGCGACGGTTGATAGCACGGCCAGCTTCAGTTGCGTTGTCAGCAACTGGGCGGGATTTGCCATAACCAACCGAGCTTACACGGTTAGGAGCAATACCGTCTTTGACCAGGACTTGCTTAACAGCGTCAGCACGACGCTGGGACAGCTTCTGGTTGTAAGCGTCAGGACCGACGGAGTCAGTGTGACCTTCAACAACGGTGGTGGTTTGTGGGTACTGTTTCATGAAGTCAGCGAGGTTTTTCACGTCGCCGTAGCTGTTAGGCTTAACAACCGACTTGTCGAAGTCGAACTTCACGTCCAGCTCAACACGAACAACCTGAGCAACCGGAGCTTCTGGCTCTGGGGTTGGCTCTGGAGCTGGTGCTGGGGTAGGAGCTGGAGCAGTTTTGCCAGCGTTGCCGCCGAAGTTTACGCCCAGGCCAACCAGTGCGGAGTAGTCCCACTTGCCGTTGTCGATAGCGTAGTCAGCTTCAACACCAGCACGTGCGAACAGGTTGTCGGTGAAGTAGTACTTCACACCAGCGCCAGCGATAGCCAGGGTCGATTGATCGCGACCTTTGTGACCATCAGCTTCAACGTTGGTACGGCTCTGGTGGCCGAAACCGCCCTCTACGTATGGACGCAGGGAGTCGACGCCAGCTTGACCGAAGTGGTACTGGGCAGTAACGCTGCCGGTATCACCTTTGATCTTCTGGTTGCCAGTACCGTCGTTCGAACGGGTGTGGTTGGTAGTGTCGTAGTTCAGGTTGATCGACACGTCGTCGGTCAGGAAGTAACCGATGCTGGCGCCAGGATTGAAGCCGTCTTCGATATGTTTGACGCTATCGTTGAACTGCTTTTTGTAAAACAGCTGGCCTTCAACTGCGCCTTGGCCTTGTGCCAGAGCGCCGACAGAAGTGGCAGCAATAAGAGTACCAATGGCCAAGCCCAAGGTGTTTTTCAGTTTCATCCGTTAAATCCCCATCTGGTGATTGTAAAGCAGTCCCACATACCGGGGGACAACTCGGCGACAAGTCTAACAGAACTTGCCTACACGTAAGAGATATTTGCCACGCACTAAGTTTCAGTGCTGCCCGCAAATTTCTCACGTAATTTATCAAGAGCGCGTTTGTAACGCATTTTTGTAGCACTCAAACCCATATGCATGATGTCAGCGATCTCCTGAAACTCCAGCTCTGCGACAAATCGTAGCACCAGAATTTCCCGGTCAATCGGATTCACATGCACCAACCAGCGATCGAGTCCGCCCTTTTCTTCCGGGGTAGGCGCCTTTTCCTCAGACGCTTCCTCAAGGGGGTCCAGACTCAAAGCATCCATCAAGCGACGCTTTCGCCGTTCCTTCCGATACTGCGTGATGCACTCGTTGTACGTGATGCTATAGAGCCATGTCTTGAACTTCGATTTTCCCTCGAAGTTCTTCAGGCCGTATAGCACCTTGAGCATCACTTCCTGACAGACATCATCCGCATCTCTATCGTTCCCTAAATACCTTGAACAAACGTTGAACAGAGTGCGTTGATACCTGCGCATCAATTCTTCGTACGCGCGTGTTACGTGAAACAGCTCCGTGTGTGCGCGCGCGACCAACTCCTCATCAGAGAGCTCACGGGGGTCATAGCGCGTGGACAGCGTTTGGGCTTTATTCAAAACAAGTCGTGCCGACAGTCAGGTCAATGTCCGCCATGGCCTGGATACCCAGGTTTGCGGCGGCGTACATTAGCAGGATTCGCCGGGTTAGCGGCTAGTCACATGCTGTTCCAGCAGGATCCGGTTCGAAAGCGAAACCAGTTCGCCATCGTCCGTCAGCACTGTCGTCTTGACCGTGCCGATCTCCTCGATCTGCCCTTCGACCTCGCCCACACGCACTTGTTGCCCAACCTGATATAGCTCACGCACATAGATTCCCGCAAGAATCTGCCCGGCAATTTCCCGGCTTCCCAGTCCCATGGCCAGCGCAACGGCCAGACCAACGGTAATCAAAACAATCACAATCACATGGTTCAGCAGGTCGGTCTTGACCTCCAGCTGGCTGATCGCGACCGAAATACTGATGATAATCACCAGACCCTGGGCAATTCGCCCCAGGCCGCTGGCGTAATCCAGACCCACGCCTTCAGCCGCGCCACGCACCAGGCCATTGGCCAGTTGCGCCAGCAAAACCCCTACCAGCAACACCAGCGCGCCACCGAATACTTTCGGCAAATACAGCGCCAGCATGTCGAGCGTAGCTGAAACTCGCTCAAGTCCAAGGGATTCAGCCGCAGAAACCAGAAAAATCAGTAAAACAAACCAATAAACGATCTTGCCGATCAGTGTCGAGATCGGCACTTGCAACCCGGCACGCCCCAAAATCTTGGTCAGGCCGGTGCCACCCATCAATCGATCAAGACCCAGCTTAGCCAGCAATTTGGAAAGCAGGGTGTCAAGCAGCTTGGCCACGACAAAACCCAGCAGTACCACCACCAGTGCACCAAACAGGTTGGGAATGAAATTCGCCACCTTGGTCCACAACGCAGTCATTGCAGTTACCAGACTCTGGGTCCAGAGATCGAGTTCCATATTCATTCAGCCTTATCAGCAGTGCGAGCAAGAGGTTTACGACGGGAAACCGGTGAGACATGGGCCGAACCATTGTTCAAGGCCATCATCAACGCCGGCAACCAGCGGCCAAGCAGACCGAACAGATCCCCCGCCCCGACCTGGCGGTTGGCGGTTTTCAAGACGCGACCCAGGCAAGCATCGTCGTCCCGGTTGGACGGCGAGGCATTGAGCATGTCACGCAAAGA
The DNA here is from genome assembly GCF_013385475.1 of Pseudomonas sp. G5001. NCBI lineage: Bacteria > Pseudomonadati > Pseudomonadota > Gammaproteobacteria > Pseudomonadales > Pseudomonadaceae > Pseudomonas > Pseudomonas sp. G5001. Next base: position 51,425 of record NZ_JACAPZ010000010.1, on the reverse strand, counting down.
CTGTTCGAACGGATCGTGCATAAAAAACCTCTCGCAAGTGATTTAAAAGACGAGGGTAAAATTCTTCGGGTCACATGACCTCTTTCCACGTTCAGGTCACATTCAGCTCAAACCCAACGTAACCGTCGAAACAACCACCATTGCCCGACCGCCACCGTGACCATCATCAGGCAGGCAATCAGGAACCCGTAAGGGCTGGAAGAGAACGGAATTCCGCCTACATTGATGCCCAGCAAACCGGTCAGGAAACTCATCGGCAGGAAGATCCCGGTGATGATCCCGAAGCGGTACATGGTGCGGTTCATGCGCAGGCTCAAACGCCGGTCTTCGGTCTCCAGCACAAGCCCCACGCGCTCCCGGGCCAGCTCAAGCTCTTCCAGGTAGCGGGTCAGGCTGTTGTTCAATTCGTTCCAGTAGTCAGCATCGTCGTCACAGAACCAGGGCAATTTGATCCGGGTCAACTGCGCGAAAATATCCCGCTGCGGCGACAGGAAACGTTTAAGCCCGGCGGCGCGCCGACGGATCTGCAAAACGCTGCCGTGCTCCGGAGTATACCGTTCGTCGGCATCCAGTTTTTCTTCTTCGATATCGACGATTTCGGACAAGTCGCTGACCAGATCCTGAACCTTGTTGGTCAGGTACTGCGCCATATACAGGACCAGTTCCGAGGAAGTCTTCGGCCCCTTGCCGTCTGCCAGTTGCACCAGCAACTCGTCGGTGGCGCGCAATGGGCGCAAACGCAGGGAAATCACCCGCGCTGCCGAGGCAAAGATCCGCACCGAGACCATGTCTTCCGGTTCGGCGCCGGGATTGAGGTTGACCCCGCGCAAAAACAGCAGCAGTTCGGCATCCGGCAGCGGCAACAGGCGTGGGCGAGTGTTCTCCTCCAGCAGCAGGTCACAGGCGAATTCGCTGAGGCCGCTGGATTTGCGCAACCAGGTCTGGGTCTGGGGATGGCTACGGTCCCAATGCAGCCACAGGCTTTCCTGAGGCTGCAGTTGCAGCTCATCAAGCTCTGTCCGGGCAATCGAACGCGCACCACCTTTACCGTCCAGCACCAGGGCATGCACCAGCCCCCACTGCGCGTTTTCTTCCTCGAACATCCTCACCCCTGTCGGCTACTGCTGTTTATTCAGGCATCTTCAGCGGGCTGGGGGAGACGATCACACCGTTATTGTCGGCGTACACGTACTCGCCCGGGCGGAAGGTCACGCCGGCGAATGTCACCGCCACGTTCAAATCGCCAATACCGCGCTTGTCAGTCTTCATCGGGTGGCTGGCCAGGGCCTGCACGCCCAGGTCGGTCTGGGCGATTACGTCGACATCGCGGATGCAGCCGTAGATCACCAGCCCTTCCCAGCCGTTTTTCGCGGCTTTCTCGGCGATCATGTCGCCCAGCAACGCGCGGCGCAGGGAACCCCCACCATCGACCACCAGCACCTTGCCGGCCCCATTGAGTTCGGCTTGTTCCTTGACCAGGGAATTGTCTTCAAAGCACTTGATGGTCACGATCTCGCCACCAAAGGAGTCCCGGCCGCCGAAATTGCTGAACATCGGCTCAACCACCTGCACCAGCTCCGGATAGGCGTCACACAGGTCGGGGGTAAGGTAATGGTTCATCGAGAAACTCCTGTAGGTGAAAGAAGGTGTCAAACATCCCACTGTTTACTTACATCTGGAAACGCTTTGCCGTGAAGGCTCTTTAATCCGGGCCGAATAGTCAGGCCCATCGGATAGCAACGCAAGACCCACTGCGCGACTGAATATGACCAGAACCACTCAACGCGTCATATCTTAGCCTCTACGGCAAACAAGCGAAACGCCCCTGATAGAGCCTTGCGCTCAAACCGCTGCCAGTTCCTGCGCCTGCGCCCCCAGCAAAGGTGTAAGCGGATTTTTCAACCAGCGCGTCACCAGCGGCCACACTTCAGCCTGGGCGGCCTTGCTGACGAGCATCTCGACATGCCCGAAATCCCCGCTGAACCCTTGCTGGCGCCCCAGGCACAGGTATTGGCGATGCTCGGAGCCGACCTGCTCAAAGAGTTTGCGACAGGCCCAGTCCGGGTCCTGGTGATCGCCGGCGGCGCTCACCGCCAACAGCGGCACGTCAACCTCGGCCAGGCCTTTCCACCAATCCTGCTTACCTTCGCCAAAGCGGCCGAACAGCCCATTCCAGCGCATGGCTTCAATCAATACACCCGCCGGCTCGTCCTCCGGGCCGCGTTTCCACCGAGCGCCGGACAATTGGCCGAAACGTTTCAAGAGCAGGCGACCGGTCCACTCCACCGGTGGCAACTTCAACGGCCAATGCGTGCGACTGACCTGGCAGCCAAACAGCGCCACCGAGGCCACTGCCGGCGCGCCAAGGTGCTGCCCACCCAGGGCCGCAGCCAGGGTTGTGCCACCCAGGGAATGCCCGATCCAGTGGGGAATCTGCCCGCTTTGCTCACGCACGAAGGCGGCAATGGCCGGCAAGTCGTAGCGAGCATAGTCGGCGACACGATTCCTGGCGTAGTCCTGATTGCGCCGGGACAGCCCGTGACCGCGCATTTCCGGGATCCAGACGTCAAACCCTTCGCGCGCCAGGTAGGCGCCCAGGCCGATCCCCTTGGGCGAGTACCAGAAGCGGCGGTTGGAAAAACTGCCATGCAACAAAACCACCGGCACGCCCCGGTTTTCCGGGACGTCAGCCAGGCCCAGGCGGGTCACGGCCAGCTCGACGGTACCGTCAGGGCTGTTGCCGGGTTTCAGCCGATACACATCTTCACTCAGGTCGCCACGACGCTCAGCGCTGATCAAGGCGACGGGAAACAGGTTGCTGCTGCTTTGCATAATGCTCTTGCACAAAAAAGGGCGGCGTCCGGAAGGAGTTCCGCCCTGTACAGAATGAGAAATGCCGGCCAACCGCAAGGTTGACCGGCACTTTTGGGTGTTGCGTATTACGCCTGGGCTTGACCTTCAGCCAGGAAGAACCAGGTTTCCAGTACGGAATCGGGGTTCAGCGAGACGCTTTCGATGCCCTGCTCCATCAGCCACTTGGCCAGGTCCGGGTGATCGGAAGGGCCTTGGCCGCAGATCCCGATGTACTTGCCGGCCTTGTTGCACGCCTGGATGGCGTTGGCCAGCAGCTTCTTGACCGCAGGGTTACGCTCGTCGAACAGGTGGGCGATGATCCCGGAGTCGCGGTCCAGGCCCAGGGTCAGTTGGGTCAGGTCGTTGGAACCGATGGAGAAGCCGTCGAAGAACTCCAGGAACTCTTCAGCCAGGATGGCGTTGGATGGCAGCTCGCACATCATGATGACGCGCAGGCCGTTCTCGCCACGGGACAGGCCGTTTTCAGCCAGCAGGTCCACCACCTGGCTCGCTTCACCCAGGGTGCGCACGAACGGCACCATGATTTCTACGTTGGTCAGGCCCATCTCGTTGCGCACGCGCTTGAGGGCGCGGCATTCCAGCTCGAAGCAGTCACGGAAGGCTTCGCTGATGTAGCGCGAGGCGCCACGGAAGCCGAGCATCGGGTTTTCTTCTTCCGGCTCGTAAAGCTTGCCGCCGATCAGGTTGGCGTACTCGTTGGACTTGAAGTCCGACAGGCGCACGATGACCTTTTTCGGGTAGAACGCCGCTGCCAGGGTGCTGATGCCTTCTACCAGCTTATCGACGTAGAAGCCCACCGGGTCGTTGTAGCCGGCGATGCGCTTGTCGACGCTTTCCTTGATGTCCGGCGGCAGGCCGTCGTAGTTCAGCAGAGCCTTGGGGTGCACACCGATCATGCGGTTGATGATGAACTCCAGGCGGGCCAGGCCCACACCGGCGTTCGGCAATTGCGCGAAATCGAAGGCGCGGTCCGGGTTGCCGACGTTCATCATGATCTTGAACGGCAGGTCGGGCATGGCGTCGATGGAGTTTTGCTTGATATCGAAGCCCAGCTCACCTTCGAAGATGAAGCCGGTGTCGCCTTCAGCGCAGGACACGGTTACGCCCTGGCCGTCTTTCAACAGTTGGGTGGCGTTACCGCAACCGACCACTGCCGGAATCCCCAGCTCGCGGGCGATGATCGCCGCGTGGCAGGTACGCCCGCCACGGTTGGTGACGATGGCGCTGGCGCGCTTCATCACCGGTTCCCAGTCCGGGTCGGTCATGTCGGAAACCAGCACGTCGCCTGGCTGGACCTTGTCCATCTCGGACACGTCCTTGATGATCCGCACCTTGCCGGCGCCGATGCGCTGGCCGATGGCACGGCCTTCCACCAGCACGGTGCCGGTTTCTTTCAACAGGTAGCGTTCCATGACGTTGGCCGAGGTGCGGCTCTTCACGGTCTCAGGGCGGGCCTGGACGATGTACAGCTTGCCGTCGTCGCCGTCCTTGGCCCATTCGATGTCCATCGGGCACTTGTAGTGCTTCTCGATGATCATCGCTTGTTTGGCCAGTTCGCTGACTTCGGCGTCGGTCAGGCAGAAACGCGCGCGTTCGGCCTTGTCGACATCAACGGTTTTCACCGAGCGACCGGCCTTGGCCTCGTCGCCGTAGATCATCTTGATCGCCTTGCTGCCCAGGTTGCGGCGCAGGATGGCCGGGCGGCCGGCTTCAAGGGTGTGTTTGTGGACGTAGAATTCGTCCGGGTTCACCGCGCCTTGTACGACGGTTTCGCCGAGGCCGTAGGCGCCGGTGATGAACACCACGTCGCGGAAGCCCGATTCGGTGTCCAGGGTGAACATCACGCCGGCGGTGCCGGTTTCCGAACGCACCATGCGCTGCACACCGGCAGACAGGGCCACCAGCTTGTGGTCGAAACCCTGGTGTACGCGGTAGGAAATAGCACGGTCGTTAAAGAGGGAGGCAAACACTTCCTTGGCTGCGCGGATCACGTTTTCCACGCCGCGGATGTTCAGGAAGGTTTCTTGCTGGCCGGCAAAGGAGGCGTCCGGCAGGTCTTCGGCGGTGGCCGAGGAGCGCACGGCGACGGCCATGTCGGGGTTACCGGCCGACAGCGTGGCAAACGCGGTGCGGATCTCGGCGTTGAGCTTCTCGGGGAACTCGGCTTCCATGATCCATTGACGGATCTGGGCGCCAGTCTTGGCCAGGGCGTTGACGTCATCGACGTCCAGCGCATCGAGGGCGGCATGGATCTGATCGTTGAGGCCGCTCAACTCGAGGAAATCACGGTAAGCCTGGGCAGTGGTGGCAAAACCACCTGGCACCGATACACCGGCGCCCGCAAGATTACTGATCATCTCGCCCAGGGATGCGTTCTTGCCCCCTACGTGCTCTACATCATGGACGCCGAGCTTATCGAGGGAAACTACGTACTCTACCAAGGTGATCTCTCCACTTTCTGTGTTGGAAAAGCTCAGGACGCCGGCGGCTCAGTAGGAGCGGTTACCGGCGTTTGTGGCCTGGACCTGGAAAATAAGTGAGAATGCGGCCCACTGCGGGACGGCAAAATCGCGCCTATCATATCCAAGATTCGTCATCAGCTTAAGGCCCAAGGCTCAAATGAAACGATCTGCTTTCTTTATCTCCGACGGCACCGGCATTACAGCCGAAACCCTGGGTCAAAGCCTGCTGGCGCAGTTCGAAAACATTACCTTCAGCAAATTCACGCGACCCTATATCGATAGCGTGGATAAAGCGCGAGCCATGGTACAACAAATCAATCTGGCGGCCGAAAAAGACGGATTTCGTCCGATCATTTTCGACACCATCGTCAATCAGGACATTCGTGAGATCCTCGCCACCTCCAATGGTTTCATGATCGACATCTTCTCTACCTTCCTGGCGCCGCTGGAACAAGAGTTAAGTGAACATTCGTCATACTCTGTCGGAAAATCTCACTCCATTGGCCATAACTCCAACTATATGGAGCGGATCGAGGCGGTGAACTTCGCCCTCGACAACGACGACGGCGCCCGCACCCACTACTACGACAAGGCTGATTTGATCCTGGTGGGCGTATCCCGCTGCGGCAAGACGCCGACCTGCCTTTATATGGCCATGCAGTTCGGGATTCGCGCGGCCAACTACCCACTGACCGAAGACGACATGGAGCACCTGACGCTGCCGAGCGCCCTGCGCGCGCACCAGCACAAGCTGTTCGGGCTGACCATCGACCCGGACCGCCTGACGGCGATTCGCAACGAGCGCAAGCCCAATAGCCGTTACTCCAGCTATGCGCAGTGCGAATTTGAAGTGCGGGAGGTGGAAAATCTGTTCCGCCGGGAAAATATTGCGCACATCAATTCCACGCATTTTTCGGTGGAAGAGATTTCGGCGAAGATACTGGTGGAGAAAGGGGTGGAGCGGCGGTTCAAGTAACTCCGCGCGCTGGCCAAGGTGCTTGTGTGGCGAGGGAGCTTCTGTGGCGAGGGAGCTTGCTCCCGCTCGACTGCGCAGCAGTCGCAAACCAGACGACTGGTATTTAGTGAATGGCTTTGGGGCTGCTTCGCAGCCCAGCGGGAGCAAGCTCCCTCGCCACAGGGGTCATGTTCACAACAAGCTGTTGGGTTCACAGGTGAAACCGCCCCCCGCCCTGCCCCAGCGCCGTCGCCAGCGCATCGAACCCATCCAGCAGCAACTGATCATCCCCCGACGTATTGCAGATGCTCGCCCGAATGAATTGCGGCACCGCCGTCTGCCCCACGGCAAACGCTTCGGCTGTCGCGATCAGGTAATTGTTCTGCTTTAACTCCGCCTCGATTTCCGACGCGCGCCATGGCTCCGGGACTTCGATCCAGAAGTGCGGGCTGTTCAGGTGAGTGCGGTACTCCAGCCCGATCAACAAACCTTCCACCAGTGCCTTGCGGCGGCTGATTTCCTGGATCTGCTGGTGCAACAGGTGTTCCGCCGTGCCGTTTTCGATCCACTGGGTCGCCAGTTCCAGGGTGACCGGCGTGGCCATCCAGCAGGTGGAACGCAAGGCCGCAGAAATCCGGCTGACCAGCGCCGGCGGTGCATGCACGTACCCAACCCGCAAGCCTGCCGATACCGCCTTGCTCAGGCTGCTGATCAGAATCGTACGCTCCGGAGCAAAATGACTCAGGGGCGGCGGACGGTCTTCCACCAGCACACCGTGGGCCTCGTCCTCAAGAATCAGCAGGTTGTGTTCCCGACAGACCTTCACCAATGCCTCACGGCGCGGGACCGACAGCACCGCCGTCGTAGGATTCTGGATGGTCGGCGTGCAGTACAACGCCGACACCCGGTGATTGCGGCAGACTTCATCCAGCGCCCCCGGCAGCAGCCCTTCTTCATCCATTTCCAGGCCGATCAGGCGGATGCCCAGCATGCGCGCGGCGGTGATCAGCCCCGGATAGGTCAACTGTTCGGTCACCACCGTATCGCCGGCTCGCAACAGCGCCATCATTGCGCAGAGCAACCCATGCTGGCCGCCGTTCACGCAAATCACCTGCTCGGGAATCGGGTGGAAATCCCGCTGCACCAGCCACTGCGCACCCGCCGCCCGGTAACGCGGCAGCCCGGCATCCGGGGTGTAGGCACTGATGTCCTGCAAGAACTTGGCGTTGTTCGCCAGCGTCTGGAAGCTCTGGGCCAGGAACGTGGTCTCCTGCCCGGGGATGTGCATGTTGCGGCTCATATCAAAGTATTGCCGCGGCTCGTCGCTGAAGTTGCGAAAGCCTTCATCCCGCTGGCGCTCCATCCCACGCTTGCGTACGAAAGTGCCGTCGCCGACCCGCGCCACTACCAGCCCCAGGCGTTCCAGCTCACCGTAGGCGCGGCTGATGGTGCCAATGGTGACCCCCAGATTGTCGGAAAGCACCCGATGAGGCGGCAGTTTTCTTCCCGGTTCAATCAAGCCTTCAAGGATGCCTCGCTCCATGACATCGGACAGGCGCTTGTACTTCACGCCCTGCCCGTTGGAGAGTCCTTCTCGCATAATTGACACCATGTCAATATTTGTTTTGACAGCCATCATTCGCCCTAATAGTGTGCTTTTACGGGTTCAATCACCGAATCATGGCACTCAATATAGAGGTCAATTCGGTCTCATGGAAGCAATGTCACGATGCCAATGTCCGCCGTTCTCGAAAATGCTGAAAAAACAAAAACTCACAAGCAGTGGTTGGCCGGGCTGATTACCAGTGTGATGTTCCTGATCGTGTGTCTCAGCTGGGGCACTACCTGGCTGGGCATCAAGATCGCTGTGGAAAGCGTGCCACCGCTGACCTCCGCCGGGCTGCGGTTCCTGATCGCGTTTCCGCTGTTCCTGTGTTTCGCCTGGGTGCGCCGCGAGCCGATCCTGTTTCCCCGGGAAAGCCGCTGGTTTTTCGTGTTTGTGACGCTGTCCTACTTCAGCGTTCCGTATTACCTGCTCAACTACGGCGAGATGCATGTTTCGTCCGGCCTTACCGCGCTGCTGTTCAGCTGCATGCCGGTGTTTATCCTGATTTTCTCCGCGCTGTTCCTGCGCGAGCGCATCTACTTTTCCCAGGTGATCGGTATCGCCATCGGTTTCGGCAGCCTGTACATGATCATCAAGAGCCAGGGCCTGCACCTGGACCATGCCGAGTTCTTCGGCGTGCTGGCGATCCTCGCCGCCGCGATCATGCATGCCTTGTGCTACGTGATTACCAAGAAACAAGGCAGTGCCATCAGCGTGATCACCTACAACACCCTGCCCATCGGCATCGCCGGGTTGATGCTGTTTGTCGCCGGGCTGTGGTTTGAAACCCCGACCTTTGAAGACATCACCCTGCGTTCCTGGAGTGCGCTGTTCTACCTCGGGCTGGTGGCCTCGGTGGGCGGCTTTATCGTGTATTTCATGCTGCTCAAGCGCCTGAGCCCGATCATTCTGTCCTTCGTGTTCATCATCTTCCCGGTGTTCGCGGTGATCATCGGGGCCTGGTACGAGGGCGTGCAGATTTCCAGGGACCTGATGATGTATTCGGCGATCCTGCTGGCCGGCTTTGCCATCACCAAGCTGCCCATCGAAAAGCTCCTGGCGAAGAAAAACTGAGATGAAGGTCCTGAGCCCAAGCGCACTGGAGCAGATTTACGCCCACGCCGACCGCAGCTACCCCGAGGAATGCTGCGGCTTTGTTTTCGCCGATGGCAGCGTGTACCTGGGCAGCAACATCCAGAACGAGCTGCACAGCAAGAACCCGGATATGTATTCACGCAGCGCCGCCAACGGCTACACCTTCTCGGTGGCCGACACGCTGATGATGAACAAGGCGTTTCGCAGTGATAACCCGGTGGTGGTGATCTACCACTCCCACCCTGACGTCGGCGCGTATTTCAGCGACGAAGACCAGGACAAGGCCCTTTTCATGGGCGAGCCGATCTACCCCGTAAGCTACCTGGTGGTGGATGTTCGCCAGGGCAAGACCCAAGGTTCCAAGCTGTTTGCCTGGGATGGCAAACGTTTCGCCCAAAACCCCTTCAACGACCTGCAAACGGAGTTGTGCATGAACGCTGTCTCTTTCCCCGACATCCTGGTCCGCGTGGCCAAGCTGCCAGCATCGACCCTCGAGGGTGCCGGATCGACATTGCGCGAAGTCATTGAAAACCTGTGCGATAACCATCCGAATTTACGTGCGCACCTGTTTCACGAAAATAACAACCAGATCAAGGAGCACTTCCTCTTTATCGCCGAAGAAGAACTGATCAACGCCGATGACAGGTTACCGGAAGAAGCCAAAATCGAAGTACTGCTGGCCACCTCCGGCGGCATGGACGTCGACCAACTGAGCAACGAAGAAGTGCAGCGCTACGTGCGCCACATCACCCTGCCCGGCGTCGGCCGCGAAGGCCAGTTGAACCTGAAGAAAGCCCGCGTGCTGATCATCGGCACCGGCGGCCTCGGTTCGCCCATCAGCCTGTACCTGGCGGCAGCCGGCATCGGCACCCTGGGGCTGGTGGATTTCGACGTGGTGGAAAGCAGCAACCTGCAACGCCAGATCGTCCACGGCAACAGCACCTTGGGCCTGCCCAAGGTCGAGTCCGCCAAGCAGCGCTTGCAGGACCTGAACAGCCACATCCAGATCAACACCTACGACACCGCCTTCAACACCGACAACGCCCTGGAACTGGTGGGCGCCTATGACCTGGTGATCGACGGCACCGACAATTTCGAAACCCGCTACCTGGTCAACGACGCTTGCGTGCAGTTGGGCAAGCCGTTGGTGTACGGCGCCATCTACCGCTTCGACGGGCAGATCAGCGTGCTCAACTATAAAGGCGGGCCGTGCTATCGCTGCCTGTTTCCCCAGGCACCACCGGCGGAACTGGCGCCCAACTGCAGCGCCGGCGGGGTCATCGGCGTATTACCCGGGGTGGTCGGGATGATCCAGGCCACCGAGGCGATCAAGCTGCTGATCGGCATTGGCGAACCACTCTCGGGCCGGCTGATGCGCTTTGATGCGCTGGCGATGAAGTTCAGCGAGATCCGCTTCAAGCGCCGCGCCGACTGCCCTTGCTGCTCGGAACTGCGACACAGCCAAACCATCGCCCCCGCCGTCTGCGCCGACGCCCTGCCAAGCCAACCTTCCCTGGCCGAAGAACGCTACATCAAGCCGCGGGTGCTCAAGCAACTGCTCGAGCAACACAGCAAGGCCGACGTACTGCTGGATGTGCGGGACGCCAGCGAGCTGGAAGTGTGCAAGTTGCCGGGGGTGGTGCACATCCCGCTGGCCGAGCTCGACGGGCAACTCGCCAACCTCAGCCGCGACAACACGCACTACCTCATCTGCTACGCCGGGACCCGCGCGGAGCAAGCCGCCAGCACCTTGCTGGCCGCCGGATTCGCCAACACCAAAGTACTGCAAGGTGGCATGAAACACTGGGTTCGCGACGTCGAACCCGACATGCCTTTGTACTGATCAGCGGCCATGGGCTCTTACTTGATGTTGCATAACTCGATACTCGACGCCATTGGCCAAACGCCCATCGTGCGCCTGGAACAGTTTTCCGAAGACCTCGGCATCGAGGTCTACGCCAAGCTGGAATCCCTCAACCCCGGCGGCAGCCACAAGGCACGCATCGCCCTGGGCATGATCCTCGACGCCGAGCGCCGGGGCATTCTGATTCGTGGCTCAGGGCAAACCATCATTGAGCCCAGCGGCGGCAACACCGGCATCGGCCTGGTGATGGCCGGTAACGTGCTGGGCTACAAGGTGGTGCTGGTGATCCCCGACAACTACAGCCCCGAGAAGCAGAAACTGCTGCGCCTGTACGGCGCCAGGGTGGTGCTGTCGGACAGCCGCCTGGGCAACAATTCCCACGGCGAAAAGTGCATGGAGCTGCAGCTGGAAAACCCCAGCTACGTGATGCTCAACCAGCAGCGCAACGGCGCCAACCCGCAGACCCACCGTGACACCACCGCCCGGGAAATCATCCGCGCCTTCGGCGAGCTGCGTGTGGACTACTTCGTCAGCGGCATCGGCACCGGGGGCCATATCACCGGCATCGGCGAAACCCTCAAGAGCACCTGGCCGGCGATCCGCGTGATGGGGGTGGAGCCGGAAGAGTGCGACCTGCTCAGCGACCGCCATGCGCCGCACCATATCCAGGGCCTGTCGATCGGCTTGATCCCGAGCATTCTCAACGTCGCGATCATTGACGGGATGCTCAAGGTGTCGCGCCAGGAATGCCTCGACATGATCAAACGCATCATGCGCACCGACGCCATCAGCCTCGGGCTGTCGTCGGCCGCCAACATGGTAGCCATCGCCAAGCTGGCGCCGGAGCTGCCCACCGACACCGTCGTGCTGACCATGGTCTACGACAGTGCCGACAGCTATCTGCCCTGTTTTGAATAACAACTATTGCGGGGGTGCCTCCATGGGGGGCTTTATCGACATGCAACAACTGCACGATGAGTTGCTCACCCACCTCATCACCACGCTCACGCCTGCGCAGTTGAAGCAGCTGGAGGCGCATCTCGCGCCGCTGATCCAGGCGGCGGCCCAGGCGGTGGCCGAAGACCTGATCGCCTATGCCTGGCGCGACCCGGCGTCCCGTGGGCGCGGAGAGCTGATCCTGGAGTCCTACGCCTCGTTCAAGGCCGTGCTGTATTACCGCCTGGCCCACCTGGTGTGGAATTTCCCGGACAAGAACAACGGCGTGTTTTCCGCCATCGCCCTGAAGCTGAGCAACCAGGGCAAGATCCTGTCCGGCGCCGAAATTCACCCTGCGGCGCGGATCGGCCGGCGCTTTGTGCTGGACCACGGTTACGGCACGGTCATCGGTGAAACCTGCGAGATCGGCAACGACTGCTACATCCTCTGCGGCGTGACCCTCGGCGCCCGGGGCATCGCCAACAACCCGGACGGCAAGCGCCACCCGCGGCTGGGCAACAACGTGGAAGTCGGCTCCGGCGCACGGGTGCTCGGTTACGTGCTGATCGGCGACAACGTGTTCATCAGCCCGTCCTGCGTGATCACCCAGGACGTGCCGGCCGGCACCAAGGTCAAGGTGGTCAACCAGATCCAGTTGCAGAAAAACGATGAGTCGGACCACAGCAATTACCTCGGCGCGTTTGCCCTCGACGAACGCCTGCACGTGGTGGGCGAAGTCAACGCCAGCCACAAGGTGACGGTATTGGACGCTGACTTTCATCCCCTGCCCGGCCTGCTGCTGGAGCCGACAGTCAAGGAACGTCATCACCTGCAATTCCGCCTGCGGCACATCGAAACCAACGCCTACCCGCCGCGCCTGCCGCTGAACCTGAAAGTGACCGGGCCCGAATTTGAAATCACCCTGCTATCTCCTCCTGGCTTGAGCGCGATGGTTCGTCGCCTGCTGCAAGCCAGCCCACTGATCGTCGGAGGTTGAACATGTCCGTGCACACCATGGAAACCCTCGCGCTGTTCGACAGCGCGCCTTACCAGAATGCCTTCAGTGCGCGGGTGATTGCCGTCAGCGAACAGGGAATCGCCCTGGAGCACACGCTGTTCTACCCCACCGGCGGCGGCCAACCGGGGGACACCGGCCATTTCATCCTGCCCGACGGCAGCCGCGTCGACATCACCGGCACCGTGCGTGACCCGGTGCTGCGCTCGATCATCTGGCACCAGGTAGAACACTGCCCCGAGCAACTGGCCGCCGGGATGCAGGTAGACGCCAGCCTGGACTGGGAACGTCGCTACCAGCACATGAAAATGCACACCTGCCTGCACCTCCTGTGCTCGATCATCGACGCTCCGGTGACCGGTTGCAGTATCGGCGCCGACAAGGGCCGCCTGGATTTCGACCTGCCGGAAATGACCCTCGACAAAGAGACCATCACCCGTGACCTCAATGCCTTGATCGAACAGGCTCATGGGGTGAAAACCCTGTCCATGCCCGCCTCGGAGTATTCAACCCTGCTGCAGATCACTCGCACCCAGGCGGTGGCGCCACCGGTCATCCAGGGGGCAGTACGGGTGATTGAAATCGCCGGGATCGATATCCAGCCCTGCGGCGGCACCCATGTGACCAATACCGAAGAAATCGGCCGGGTGTTCTGCGAAAAAATCGAGAAGAAGAGCAAACACAATCGCAGGGTGATCCTGCGGTTTGAATAACCGCCGAGCGACGACCGGGGCGCCGACGCCCTAGTCGCCGTTCGTACAGGAAACTGACAGCAAATTTATGCGCTTGTAACATTCAGAAACGTACAATCCCGCCAGCAACGCCTCGTTGCCCCTGACTCGCGAAAACAGCGCCCGCCCTTCTCGGTGGGTCATTCGTGCAGCAGCTAAGCTCACTCCCATCACGCCCCTGAACCTGAACGCTGCAGGAATGACTGCCTATGAAAAGAGTGTTCCGTCACTACATCCCTGCATCCACATTGCGCTTGCTACCCAACCGCTGGGATTTGGTCGCCCTGCCCCTGGTGATCGGCTTTTTACTGTTTTTCTCCATCACTGCACGGGAAACCTGGGCGCCCATCGCCACCCTGCAGAGTGAAGTGATCTCGCTGGACCCGGCCAACCTGCCGGAATACGCGATGCGCACCACGATGCGCATGCTGGCGGCGATGGTTGCAGCGCTGGTGTTCACCCTGTTGTACGGCACCCTGGCCGCCAAAAGCCGGCGCGCCGAGAAACTGCTGGTGCCCGTGCTCGACATCCTGCAATCAGTACCAGTGCTGGGTTACATCTCGTTCACAGTGACGTTCTTCCTGCTGCTGTTCCCCGGGCGTGTGCTCGGCGCGGAGTTCGCGGCCATCTTTGCGATTTTCACCAGCCAGGCCTGGAACATGACGTTCAGCTTCTACCAGTCGCTGCGCATGCTGCCCCATGACCTGGTGGAAGTGTCGACCAACCTGCGACTTTCCGGTTGGCAGCGGTTCTGGAAGCTCGACGTGCCCTTCGCCATGCCCGGGCTGGTGTGGAACATGATGATGAGCATGTCCGGCGGCTGGTTTTTCGTGGTCGCCTCCGAGGCCATTACCGTCGGCGACAAGACCATCACCTTGCCGGGCGTGGGCTCATACCTGGCCCTGGCGATTGCCCAGAAAGACCTGCACGCCGTGGGCTACGTGATCCTGGCGATGATTGTGGTCATCCTGATGTACGACCAGTTCCTGTTCCGCCCACTGGTGGCCTGGGCCGACAAGTTCCGCATGGAAACCACCGCCTCCCAGGGTGCCGCGCCGCAATCCTGGCTGCTGAACCTGATCCAGCGCACGCGCATCGTCCAGCGCGTCCTGCGGCCTGTCACCCGCGCCATCAGCCGCATTGGCAACAAGCGCTTCAGCCTGGCGGGCGGTGCACTCAAGGCGCTGCCGGCAGAAACCCCGAAAGCGTCAAAAGTGATCGACTGGGTATGGGGCGCACTCATCGCGCTGCTGGCCGCTTATGCGCTGTACCACATCGTGCAGTACGTCGGCACCGAAGTGACCCTGGCCGAAGTCGGCCACGTATTTGTGCTGGGCTTCATCACGCTGCTGCGTGTGGCTGGCCTGATCCTGATCGCCTCGCTGATCTGGGTGCCGCTGGGCGTGATGATCGGCTTGCGCCCGGCCCTGGCGGAAAAGATCCAGCCGCTGGCGCAGTTCCTCGCGGCCTTCCCGGCGAACCTGCTGTTCCCGGTGTTCGTCATCGTGATCCTGCACTACAACCTCAACCCGGATATCTGGCTGAGCCCGCTGATTGTGCTGGGCACCCAGTGGTACATCCTGTTCAACGTGATCGCCGGAGCCAGCGCGTTCCCGAATGACTTCAAGGAAGCCGCCGCCAACTTCCGCATTCGCGGCTGGTTGTGGTGGCGCAAGGTGATGCTGCCGGGGATTTTCCCGTACTACGTCACCGGCGCGATTACCGCCTCGGGGGGTGCCTGGAACGCCAGTATCGTGTCCGAGTACGTGTCCTGGGGCCACGACAACGTGGTCGCCCACGGGCTGGGCGCCTACATCGCACAAACCACTGCGGCCGGCGACTTCCCGAAGATCGCCCTGGGCGTGGTGGTGATGTCGATCTTCGTGGTGGCGTTCAACCGCGCTGTGTGGCGGCCGATGTACGCCATGGCTGAAAACAAACTTCGTCTGAATTGATGGGACTCGCTGTGATGACTACCTATACCGAGCATGCCGCCGACACTCCGGAAATCTACTCGTTGAAAAACGTGAACCGGGTGTTCGGCAAAGGTAAAGACGAGCTGCAAGTCCTCAGCGGCGTGAACTTGAGCCTGCACGAAGGCGAGATTGTCGGCATGCTCGGCCGGTCCGGCTCGGGCAAGTCGACCTTGCTGCGCATCATCGCCGGGCTGATTCAGCCGTCGTCGGGCGAAGTACGCTACAACGGCGCGCCACTCACCGGCCCGGCCGAAGGCGTGGCCATGGTGTTCCAGACCTTCGCACTGTTCCCGTGGCTGACCGTGCTGGAAAACGTCGAGGCCGGCCTGCAAGCCTTGCAGGTCGAGCGCAAGGAGTCCCGCAGGCGCGCCCTGGCGGCCATCGACCTGATCGGCCTGGACGGCTTTGAAAACGCCTACCCGCGCGAACTGTCCGGCGGCATGCGCCAACGCGTGGGTTTCGCCCGTGGGCTGGTGGTGAACCCGACCCTGCTGCTGATGGACGAACCGTTCTCGGCGCTGGACGTGCTCACCGCTGAAACCCTGCGCACCGACTTGCTGGATCTGTGGAGCGGCAAGCAACTGCCGATCAAATCGATCCTGATCGTGACCCACAACATCGAAGAAGCGGTGCTGATGTGCGACCGCATCCTGGTGCTGTCGTCCAACCCTGGCCGGGTGGTGGCCGAGATAAAGGTGCCGTTTGCCCACCCGCGCAACCGCCTGGACCCGACCTTCCGGCAAATGGTCGACGACATCTATGCCCTGATGACCGACCGCCGCAGCGCTGACGCCAGCAGAGGTTTGCCTGAGCTGAAAATGGGCAGCCTGTTGCCGGAAGTCTCCACCAACCTGATGGCCGGCCTGATCGAAACCCTGGCCGCCGAGCCCTACAACGGCCACGCCGGCCTGCCGACCGTGGCCGAACGGCGTTTGCTGGAAGTCGACGATCTGTTCCCGGTGGCGGAGATGCTTGAGCATTTGGGCTTCGCCGAACTCAAGGGTGCCGATATCACCCTGACCGATGCCGGCAAACTGTTCGCCGACTACGGCACCCAGGAGCGTAAAACCCTGTTCGCCGAACACTTGATCCGCCACGTGCCATTGGCCGCGCGCATTCACCAGGTGTTGCTTGAGCGCAGCGGCCACCGGGCGCCACGGGTGCGCTTCGAGCAGGAACTGGAAGACTCGATGACGGAAGCCTTTGTGGAGAAAACCCTGGAAAGCGTGGTGGCCTGGGGGCGGTATGCGGAGATCTTCTCCTATGACGACCATACCGAGACGTTCAGCCTGGATGATGTGGAAGGCAGCATGTAGGTTTAATGTGGGAGCGGGCTTGCTCGCGAATGCGGTGGATCAGCCATATATGTATTGGCTGACACTCCGCATTCGCGAGCAAGCCCGCTCCCACATTTGACCAGTGGTGTTCTTCAGATGACGAACAGGTCCACAAACCGGTTTACCGCAGTGGCCTCAAGCCGTGCCTGATCCTTGCACAGCGCAAAAATCTCGGCACTGCGCTGCGCGGTAAACCGGGTCGCCAGATTGGCCTTGAACTTGTCTTCCAGCAACGGAATGCCATCCACCCGACGGCGACGGTGGCCAATCGGGTATTCCACGGCCACCTGTTCGGTGCTGGAACCATCCTTGAAGAACACCTGCACCGCATTGGCGATGGAGCGCTTGTCGGCCTCCAGGTATTCGCGGCTGTAGCGCGGCTCCTCGACGATGACCATCTTTTCGCGCAGCTCATCGATGATCGGATGGGCCGCGTGGAATTCATCTTCGTATTGCTCGGCCACCAGGTTGCCAAACGCCAGCGGTACGGCGGTCATGTACTGCAGGCAATGATCGCGGTCCGCCGCGTTGGCCAACTGCCCGACCTTGGAGATGATCCGGATCGCCGATTCGTGGGTGGTGATCACAATCCTGTCGATCTCATGCAGGCGGTGCTTCACCTGTGGGTGCAGGGTGACTGCTGCCTCGCAGGCGGTTTGTGCGTGGAACTCGGCGGGGAAGCTGATCTTGAACAGTACGTTCTCCATCACATACGTGCCGTAGGGCTGCGACAGGCTGAAGGCGCGCTTGTCTTCGGGCTTGAGCGCCAGGTCCTTGTTGGTGTGGCTGAACAGCACGTCATAGAAGCCCCACTGCGGCGCGCTCAACACACCGGGAATGCCCATCTCGCCGCGCATGGCGATATCCGCCAGGCGCACCCCGCGACTCGACGCATCCCCCGCCGCCCACGACTTGCGCGAACCGGCGTTCGGCGCATGACGATAAGTACGCAATGCCTGGCCATCGACAAACGCCTGGGACAGGGCCGACAGCAGTTGCTCACGGTTGGCGCCCATCAGCTTGGCGGTGACGGCGGTGGAGGCGACTTTCACCAGCAGCACGTGGTCAAGGCCGACACGGTTGAAGGAGTTTTCCAGGGCAATCACACCCTGGATTTCGTGGGCCATGATCATCGCCTCCAGCACGGCCCGCACGGTCAGCGGTGCGTCGCCGTTGGCCAGGCGTTTTTGCGAGAGATGGTCGGCGACCGCGAGGATGCCACCGAGGTTATCGGAAGGGTGACCCCATTCGGCAGCAAGCCAGGTGTCGTTGTAGTCGAGCCAGCGCACGATGCAGCCGATGTCCCATGCGGCCTTGACCGGATCCAGGCGGAACGAGGTGCCCGGCACCCGTGCGCCGAACGGCACCACCGTGCCTTCGACGATCGGCCCCAGGTGCTTGGTGCACTCCGGGAAACGCAGGGCCAGCAGGCCGCAACCGAGGGTGTCCATCAGGCAGTTGCGGGCGGTGTCGAGGGCATCGCGGGATTCGATCCTGAAATTCAGTACGTAGTCGGCGATGTCCTGCAGGACCTGGTCGTAGTCGGGGCGGTTGTTCTGGTCGACGTTGGCGCTCATGGCAGTACTCCAAAGTGGGTTAGGTGTGGTCCATCCTCAGGGTCAGGGTGTTCGTTCCCACGCTCTGCGTGGGAATGATCGGTTAGAAAGAGTCGCCGGGGACGCGTACGAACCCTTCCATCAACACTCGCGCACTGCGGCTCATGATGGCTTTTTTCACGACCCATTCACCGTCGATCTGGCTGGCCTCGGCGCCTACGCGCAACGTCCCGGAGGGATGCCCGAACCGCACCGCATTGCGCTCCACGCCGCCCGCTGCCAAATTCACCAGCGTGCCGGAAATCGCCGCCGCCGTGCCAATCGCCACCGCCGCCGTGCCCATCATCGCGTGGTGCAACTTGCCCATGGACAGCGCCCGCACCAGCAGGTCGACATCACCCGCCTTGATCGCCTTGCCGCTGGACGCCACGTAGTCCGCAGGCCGCGCCACAAACGCCACCTTCGGCGTGTGCTGACGCTGGGCCGCCTCGTCCAGGTGTTTGATCAAGCCCATGCGCAGCGCACCATGGGCGCGGATGGTTTCAAACATCGCCAGGGCCTTGGGGTCGCCATTGATCGCGCCCTGCAACTCGGTGCCGGTGTAGCCCAGGTCCTGGGCGTTGATGAAGATGGTGGGAATCCCGGCATTGATCAGCGTCGCCTTGAACGTGCCGACACCCGGCACTTCCAGATCATCCACCAGGTTGCCGGTAGGGAACATCGAGCCACCGCCGCCCTCTTCTTCCGCCGCTGGGTCCATGAATTCCAGCTGCACCTCGGCGGCCGGGAAGGTCACGCCGTCGAGTTCGAAGTCGCCGGTTTCCTGCACCGCACCGTCGGTGATCGGTACGTGAGCGATGATGGTCTTGGCGATATTCGCCTGCCACACCCGCACCACGGCCACGCCGTTGTGCGGAATGCGCGCGGCATCTACCAGGCCGGCGCTGATGGCGAACGAACCCACCGCCGCCGACAGGTTGCCGCAGTTGCCGCTCCAGTCCACGAACGGTTTGTCGATGGACACCTGGCCGAACAGGTAATCCACGTCGTGATCGGCGCGGGTACTTTTGGCCAGGATCACGGTTTTGCTGGTGCTGGAAGTCGCGCCGCCCATGCCGTCGATTTGCTTGTCATACGGGTCGGGGCTGCCGATCACCCGCAACAACAACGCATCCCGCGCCGCGCCCGGCACCTGGGCCGACTCGGGCAAATCCTTGAGGCTGAAAAACACGCCTTTACTGGTGCCGCCACGCATGTAGGTGGCGGGAATCTTGATCTGCGGTACGTGTGCCATGGTGGTCCTCATGGGCCGGGGCGTTGACCCCGGCCGCAGTTATCAGGCAGTTACAGCCGATTCCAGGAAGTCTTGGGCAAAACGTTGCAACACGCCGCCCGCCTCGTAGATCGACACTTCTTCAGCCGTGTCCAGCCGGCAGGTCACCGGCACCTCGACACGCTCGCCGTTCTTGCGGTTGATCAGCAACGTCAGTTGCGCACGCGGGGTGCGTTCGCCGATCACGTCGTAGGTTTCCGTGCCGTCGATCTTCAGGGTCTTGCGGTCGGTGCCCGGCAGGAACTCCAGCGGCAGCACGCCCATGCCCACCAGGTTGGTGCGGTGGATGCGCTCGAAACCTTCGGCGGCAATCGCCTCAACACCGGCCAGGCGTACGCCCTTGGCCGCCCAGTCCCGGGACGAACCCTGGCCGTAGTCGGCGCCGGCAATGATGATCAGCGGCTGCTTGCGCTCCATGTAGGTTTCGATGGCTTCCCACATGCGCGTGACCTTGCCTTCCGGCTCCAGGCGCGCCAGCGAACCCTGCTTGACCTTACCGTCTTCAACCACCATTTCATTGAACAGTTTCGGGTTGGCGAAGGTGGCGCGCTGCGCGGTCAAGTGGTCGCCACGATGGGTCGCGTAAGAGTTGAAGTCGACTTCCGGCAGGCCCATTTTCGCCAGGTATTCGCCCGCGGCGCTGTCGAGCATGATCGCGTTGGACGGCGACAGGTGATCGGTGGTGATGTTGTCCGGCAGCACCGCCAGCGGGCGCATGCCCTTGAGCGGACGTGCACCGGCCAGGGCACCTTCCCAGTACGGCGGGCGACGGATGTAGGTGCTCTGCGGGCGCCAGTCGTACAGCGGCGTGACCTTCGGGCCGGTGTCTTCGTGGATCGCGAACATCGGGATGTACACCTGGCGAAACTGCTCCGGCTTGACCGACGCCTTGACCACCGCGTCGATTTCTTCGTCGCTTGGCCAGATGTCCTTGAGGCGGATTTCCTTGCCATTGGCGTCCAGGCCCAGCACGTCTTTTTCGATGTCGAAACGGATGGTGCCGGCAATCGCATAGGCCACCACCAGCGGCGGCGACGCGAGGAACGCTTGCTTGGCGTACGGGTGGATACGGCCGTCGAAGTTGCGGTTACCCGAAAGCACGGCGGTGGCGTACAGGTCGCGGTCGATGATCTCTTGCTGGATCACCGGGTCGAGTGCGCCGGACATGCCGTTGCAGGTGGTGCAGGCGAACGCCACCACGCCGAAACCCAACTGCTCCAGCTCGGTGGTCAGCCCGGCTTCGTCGAGGTACATCGCGACGGTTTTCGAACCCGGTGCCAGGGACGACTTGACCCACGGCTTGCGGGCCAGGCCGAGCTTGTTGGCATTGCGTGCCAGCAGGCCGGCGGCAATCACGTTGCGCGGGTTGCTGGTGTTGGTGCAACTGGTGATGGCGGCGATGATCACCGCGCCGTCGGGCATTTGCCCCGGCACGTCATCCCACTGGCCGGAGATGCCCTTGGCCGCCAGGTCGCTGGTGGCGACGCGGGCGTGGGGGTTGCTCGGGCCGGCCATGTTGCGCACCACCGAGGACAAATCGAAGCTCAGGCCACGCTCGTATTGCGCGCCCTTGAGGTCGTCCGCCCACAGGCCGGTGTGGCGAGCATATTGCTCCACCAGGGTGACTTGTTCGTCGTCACGGCCGGTGAGCTTGAGGTAGGCGATGGTCTGCTGGTCGATATAGAACATCGCCGCCGTGGCGCCGTATTCCGGGGCCATGTTGGAGATGGTGGCGCGGTCGCCCAGGGTCAGCGCGGAGGCGCCTTCACCGAAGAACTCCAGCCACGCACCGACGACCTTCTGCTTGCGCAGGAACTCGGTCAGCGCCAGCACCATGTCGGTGGCGGTGATGCCCGGTTGCAGCTTGCCCGTCAGCTCCACGCCAACACTTTCCGGCAGGCGCATCCACGAGGCGCGGCCGAGCATCACGCTCTCTGCTTCAAGGCCACCAACGCCGATGGCGATCACGCCCAAGGCATCAACGTGAGGCGTGTGGCTGTCGGTGCCGACGCAGGTATCCGGGAAGGCCACGCCGTCACGTACCTGGATCACCGGAGACATTTTCTCCAGGTTGATCTGGTGCATGATGCCGTTGCCCGGCGGGATCACGTCGACGTTCTTGAAGGCCTTTTTGGTCCATTCGATAAAGTGGAAACGGTCTTCGTTGCGACGGTCTTCGATGGCGCGGTTTTTCTCGAACGCCTGCGGGTCAGAACCACCGGCTTCGACGGCCAGGGAATGGTCGACGATCAGTTGGGTCGGCACCACCGGGTTGACCTGGGCCGGGTCACCGCCTTGCAGGGCGATGGCGTCGCGCAGGCCGGCAAGGTCCACCAGGGCGGTCTGGCCGAGGATGTCGTGGCACACCACGCGGGCCGGGAACCACGGGAAGTCGAGGTCGCGTTTGCGCTCGATCAGTTGGCTCAAGGAGGCATTGAGGGTTGCGGGGTCACAGCGACGCACCAGGTTTTCCGCGAGCACGCGGGAGGTGTACGGCAGTGTGGCGTAGGCGCCGGGGGTGATTGCATCGACTGCCGCGCGGGCGTCAAAGAAATCGAGGCGGCTGCCGGGGAGCGGTTTGCGGTGTTCAGTGTTCATCGTCAGGACTCGGTCACGGTAGTTGCAAAAGGAAGAACCGGTGCTGATCCAAGGTGGAATGCGATCAAAATGTGGGAGCGGGCTTGCTCGCGAAAGCGGTGTGTTATGCAACACACATGGCGACTGTCGCACCGCCTTCGCGAGCAAGCCCGCTCCCACCTTTTTGATCCGTTTTCACCCCAAGATCAGCGGTTTCTCCACTCAGCGACGTTCGATTGGCACGAACTTGCGCTGCTCAACGCCGATGTACTCGGCGCTCGGACGGATGATGCGGTTGTTGGCTCGCTGCTCGAACACGTGAGCTGCCCATCCTGTCAGCCGCGAGCAGACGAAAATCGGGGTGAACAGCTTCGTCGGGATGCCCATGAAGTGGTACGCCGAGGCATGGTAGAAGTCGGCGTTGGGGAACAGTTTCTTCTGCTCCCACATGGTCTTGTCGATGGCTTCAGAAACCGGGAACAGCACGGTGTCGCCCACTTCGTCCGCGAGTTTTTTCGACCAGGCCTTGATCACCTCGTTTCGCGGGTCGCTGTCTTTATAGATCGCGTGGCCAAAGCCCATGATCTTGTCCTTGCGCGCCAGCATGCCGAGGGTGCCTTCCACCGCTTCCTGGGCGGAAGAGAAACGCTCGATCATCTCCATCGCCGCTTCATTGGCGCCGCCGTGCAGCGGGCCACGCAGGGAGCCGATGGCGGCAGTCACGCAGGAATACAGGTCCGACAGGGTCGACGCACACACGCGGGCGGTGAAGGTCGAGGCGTTGAATTCGTGCTCGGCGTAGAGAATCAGCGACACGTTCATCACCTTGACGTGCAAGTCGCTGGGCTTCTTGTCGTGCAGCAGGTGCAGGAAGTGCCCGCCGATGCTCGGCTCGTCGGTCACGCAGTTGATGCGCTGGCCGTCGTGGCTGAAGCGGTACCAGTAGCACATGATCGCCGGGAACGCGGCCAGCAGGCGGTCGGTCACGTCGCGCTGCACGCTGAAGTCTTTCTCCGGCTCGATGTTGCCCAGGAACGAGCAACCGGTGCGCATCACGTCCATCGGGTGCGCGTCGGCGGGGATGCGTTCCAGCACTTCTTTCAGCGCCTGGGGCAGGTCGCGCAGTTTGCCGAGCTTGGCGGTGTAGGCGGCCAGTTCGGATTTGGTCGGCAGTTCGCCGTAGAGCAGCAGGTAGGCGACTTCTTCAAACTGGGCATCGGCGGCGAGTTCGCGCACGTCGTAGCCGCGATAGGTCAAGCCGGCACCGGCCTGGCCCACGGTGGACAGTGCGGTTTGCCCGGCAACCTGGCCACGCAGGCCAGCTCCACTGAGTACTTTTGCTTCGGCCATGGTTATCTCCAATCTTGTAGTTATTAGTGAGGCGCTCGCGTTACTTCTTGGCGGCGAACAGCGCGTCGAGCTTCTGCTCGAAGGTGTGGTAGTCGATGCGATCATAAAGCTCCATGCGGGTTTGCATGGTGTCGATCACGTTCTGCTGGGTGCCGTCGCGACGGATCGCGGTGTAGACGTTCTCGGCCGCCTTGTTCATGGCGCGGAAGGCCGAGAGCGGGTACAGGACGATGGAAACATCCGCAGATTTCAGTTGATCGACGGTATAGAGAGGTGTCGCACCGAATTCGGTGATGTTGGCCAGGATCGGCGCTTTCACCCGGGAGGCGAACAGCTTGTACATCTCAAGCTCAGTGATGGCTTCCGGGAACACCATGTCGGCACCGGCCTCGATGCAGGCGGCGGCACGTTCCAGGGCGGATTCCAAACCTTCCACGGCCAGTGCGTCGGTGCGGGCCATGATCACGAAACTGTCATCGGTACGCGCATCCACCGCAGCCTTGATGCGGTCGACCATTTCCTGCTGGGACACGATTTCTTTGTTCGGGCGATGGCCGCAACGCTTGGCGCCCACCTGGTCTTCGATATGGATCGCCGCCGCGCCGAACTTGATCATCGACTTGACGGTGCGCGCCACGTTGAACGCGGAGGAGCCGAAACCGGTGTCCACGTCCACCAGCAGTGGCAGGTCGCACACGTCGGTGATGCGGCGCACGTCCGTCAGCACGTCATCCAGGCCGGTGATGCCCAGGTCCGGCACACCGAGGGAGCCGGCAGCCACCCCGCCACCCGACAGGTAGATCGCCTTGAAGCCGGCGCGCTTGGCCAGCAGCGCATGGTTGGCGTTGATCGCGCCGACTACCTGCAACGGGTGCTCGCTGGCAACCGCGTCACGGAAACGCTGGCCTGGAGTGGTGTTGTTATTGGAACTCATGACTCACCTCGTGATTGGGGAGCGCCGTCCGGGAAGTGACGGGCAATGTTGCGTTTGGAGGCGCCGATATGCCGGCGCATCAACAACTCGGCCAGTTCACCGTCGCGATCGGCAATCGCGTCAAGAATGCGGTGATGCTCGGCAAAGGCCTGGCGTGGACGATTGGGGGTGGCGGAGAACTGGATGCGGTACATGCGCACCAACTGATACAGCTCGCCGCACAACATTTGGGTCAGGGTGCGATTACCGGCGCCTTGAATTATCCGGTAATGAAAATCGAAGTCGCCTTCCTGCTGGTAGTAGCCGACACCGGCCTGGAAGGCCGCATCGCGCTCGTGGGTGTGCAACACCTGGCGCAGCTCTTCGATCTCGGCGTCGGTCATGCGCTCGGCGGCCAGGCGGCAGGCCATGCCTTCCAGGGATTCGCGGATTTCGTAGAGTTCGATCAGTTCTTCATGGCTCAACGAGACCACTCGCGCGCCCACATGGGGGATGCGCACCAGCAGGCGCTGGCCTTCCAGGCGATGAATCGCCTCGCGCAGCGGGCCACGGCTGATGCCATAGGTGCGCGCCAGCTCCGGCTCGGAGATCTTGCTGCCGGGGGCGATTTCGCCCTTGACGATGGCGGCCTGGATACGCCGGAAGACGTTCTCGGACATGGTCTGGGAATCGTCTTGGGCCATCACTGGGGTTTCCAGTTGATCCAGCATATTGTCGACACCTTTAAAAGCAATGCCGCAAAAACTAGCCAATCAGCCCCGGATAGTCAAAGAATAAATACACATTGTCGACAATCGTCTAATAACCCGCCTTGCACTCTATCGGGGCATGGCCGGCTGCCAGCGCTGGCGCCAGAAAACCTTCATGTTAGAATGCCGGCCACTTTTGCCTCACATCCCTGGATGAAAAGGCGCACGAGGGAGCTTGCGCAGCAATGCCAGTCGCCTTGAATTGAACATCGCACTGCACCGCGTCAGGATTTATGAGACTCAAGCCCTTCCCCCTTTTGCTTCTACTGTTTATCCCGGGCCTTGGCGTTGCTGCCGAGAAGACCGTTTATGGACTCAATGAATACGCCAAGTTGGCCGGCATTGACCTGGAAGTGGCCGCCAAGCTCGACACCGGCGCCAAGACCGCGTCCTTGAGCGCCCGCGACATCAAGCGCTTCAAGCGCAACGGCGAGTCCTGGGTGCGCTTCTACCTGGCCATCGACACCGCACACTCCCACCCCATCGAGCGCCCCCTGGCCCGCGTGAGCAAGATCAAGCGCCGCGCCGGTGACTACGACCCCGATGAAGACAAGAACTACACCGCCCGTCCAGTCATCGCCCTGGACATCTGCATGGGCACCGCTTTACGCAGTATCGAAGTGAACTTGACTGACCGCAGCGCCTTCCAATACCCGCTGCTGATCGGCTCCGAAGCGCTGAAACGCTTTGATGCGCTGGTCGACCCCAGTCTTAAATACGCGGCGGGCAAACCTGCCTGCGCCTCCGACGCTCATACCGCTGAGTAATTTGAATGCGCTCTCTTAATCTGCACCTGAAAATCCTGATCGCCGTTTTGGTGGTCTTGGGCATTTCGGTCACCGCCTATCAGATTTTCGTGCTGGGGATTCCCGTCACCGAGGACGCCACCGACGACCTGTGGAACATCGACGCCAAGGTCGAGTTCGTCGCCAGCGCCAAGGACCCGGTGAAAATCCAGATGTTCGTGCCGCCCCTGAGCCGCGACTTCGTCAGCCTGAATGAAAGCTTTATCTCGAATAACTACGGCGTCAGCGTCAATCGCCTCGACGGCAACCGCAAGGTCACCTGGTCGGCACGCCGGGCCAAGGGCAACCAGACCCTCTACTACCGCCTGGTGCTGACCAAGCGTTACAGCGGTGAAAAGGTCAAGGTCAAGGGCCCGACCTTCCGCGACAGCATCGCCGTCGAAGGCCCGGAAAAAATCGCCGCCGAAGCCCTGCTGGCGCCGATCCGCCAGCACTCGGCCGACGTCGAGACCTTTATCAGCGAAGCCATCAAGCGCACCAACAACCTCAACGACGACAACGTGAAGCTGCTGCTGGCGGGCGACCCGTCGACGCCGCACAAGGCCAAGATCGTCGAGTTGCTGCTGTCTATCGCCCACGTGCCGGTGGAAAAGGTCCACACCATCCGCCTGGTGGCCGACCAGCCGCAAACCCCGGAACTCTGGCTGCGCAGTTTCAATGGCAACGACTGGCTGTACTTCAACCCCGACACCGGCGAGCAAGGCCTGCCGGCCGACCGCCTGCTGTGGTGGACCGGTGATGAAAACCTGATCACCGTCGACGGCGGCAAGAAGGCCATGGTGACCTTCAGCCTCAACAACAGCGAAATGAACGCGATTCGCCTGGCCAAGCTGACGGACGAAAACACCGACGCCAACTTCCTCGAATACTCGCTGTACGGCCTGCCGCTGCAAACCCAGCAGACCTTCATGATCATGGTGATGATCCCGATTGGCGTGCTGGTGATCCTGATCCTGCGCAACCTGATCGGCCTGCAGACCCTTGGCACGTTTACCCCGGTGCTGATTGCCCTGGCGTTCCGAGAGACACAGCTGGGCTTCGGGATTGTGCTGTTCACCATTATTACGGCGCTGGGGCTGTCGCTTCGGTCTTACCTGGAACACTTGAAGCTGCAGATGCTGCCGAGGCTCTCGGTGGTGCTGACCTTCGTGGTGGTGCTGATCGCCGCCATCAGTCTGTTCAGCCACAAGCTCGGCCTGGAACGCGGGCTGTCGGTGGCATTGTTCCCGATGGTGATCCTGACCATGACCATCGAACGCCTGTCGATTACCTGGGAAGAACGCGGTGGCGGCCATGCGATGAAAGTCGCGATCGGCACGCTGTTCGCCGCTTCCCTGGCGCACATCATCATGAGCGTGCCGGAACTGATCTACTTCGTGTTCACCTTCCCGGCGATCCTGTTGATCCTGGTGGGCTTCATGCTGGCCATGGGTCGTTATCGCGGCTACCGCCTGACCGAACTGGTGCGTTTCAAGGCCTTCCTCAAGGCTGACTCGTAATGTTCGGCTTCTGGAAGACCTGGAAGGCCCTGGAAGCGCGGGGGATCATGGGCATCAACCGGCGAAATGCCGACTACGTGCTCAAGTACAACAAGCGCAGCCTGTATCCGATCGTCGATGACAAGATCATCACCAAGGAACGGGCCATGGCCGCCGGCATCCACGTGCCGGAAATGTACGGGGTCATTTCCACCGAGAAGGAAATCGACAAGCTCGACGAGATCATCGGCGGGCGCAGCGACTTCGTGATCAAGCCGGCCCAGGGCGCCGGTGGTGACGGTATCCTGGTGATCGCCGACCGTTTTGAAGGGCGCTACCGGACCGTCTCCGGCAAGATCATCAGCCATGAAGAAATCGAGCATCAGATTTCCAGCATCCTCACCGGCCTGTATTCCCTCGGCGGCCACCGTGACCGCGCGCTGATCGAATACCGGGTGGTGCCTGACCAGATCTTCAAAAGCATCAGCTACGAAGGCGTACCGGACATCCGCATCATTGTGCTGATGGGCTACCCGGTGATGGCCATGCTGCGCTTGCCCACCCGCCAGTCCGGCGGCAAGGCCAACCTGCACCAGGGCGCGATTGGCGTGGGTGTCGACCTCGCCACCGGCCTGACCCTGCGCGGCACCTGGCTGAACAACATCATCACCAAGCACCCCGACACCACCAATGCGGTGGACGGCGTGCAACTGCCCAACTGGGACGGTTTCATGAAGCTCGCCGCCGGCTGCTACGAGCTGTGCGGCCTGGGCTATATCGGCGTGGACATGGTGCTGGACCAGGAAAAGGGTCCGTTGATCCTGGAACTTAACGCTCGCCCGGGGCTGAACATCCAGATTGCCAACGACTGCGGCCTGACCTTGCGCACCCATGCCGTGGAGGCTCGACTGGAAGAGCTGAAGGCGGCGGGCGTAACGGAAACACCGGAGGAACGGGTTAAGTTTGTGCAGGAAATGTTTGGGCATATTCCGGCGGTCGAGGGATAAACCCAGTGACCTGCTCCGTACACCCGCTGCCCTACCGGGCCAACCCTGCCGAATACTTTGCAGCAATCCGCCATGCGCCCGGCGCGGTGCTGCTGGACAGTGGCCGACCGGCGGCCGAGCGCGGCCGTTATGACCTGCTGAGCGCCTGGCCCGAGACGACCCTGGCGGTACTGCCCGACGAAAGCGGCAGTGATTTCCTGCAGCGCCTGCGGGAAAACCTGACGTTGCTGGGTGAAGCCACGATCCCCGCGCCCTACGAACTGCCGTTTGCTGGCGGCCTCATCGGCTACCTGAGCTACGACTTCGGTCGTCATCTTGAGCACCTGCCGCACCTGGCGGTGGACGACCTGCACCTGCCGGATGCACGCTTTGGCCTGTACGCCTGGGCCTTGATCAGCGATCACCAGGCGCAGACCAGCCAACTGGTGTTCCACCCCAAACTGGCGGAAAGCGAACGGCAACGCCTGATTACCTTGTTCGGTCAGCCGACCATCAGCGCATCGGCCACCTTCAAGCTGCAAGGCCCAATGGCCCCGGACGTGACAGCCGACACCTACCAGCACGCCCTCGCCCGTATCCAGGACTACATCCAGGCCGGTGACTGCTACCAGGTCAACTTTGCCCAACGTTTCCGTGCTCCGTGCAGTGGCGATCCGTGGGTGGCCTACTGCGCCTTGCGCGAAGCCTGCCCAACACCGTTTTCCGGGTTCCAAAGCTTGCCGGATGATGGCGCGGTATTGAGTTTATCGCCGGAGCGCTTCGTCAAAATCAGCCAGCGCCAGGTGGAAACCCGCCCGATCAAGGGCACCCGGCCAAGGGGTGCGACGCCTGAGGAAGATGCAGCCAACGCCGCTGAATTGCTGGCCAGCCCCAAGGATCGTGCCGAAAACCTGATGATCGTCGACCTGCTGCGCAACGACCTGGGCCGCACCTGCCGTACCGGCTCGGTGAAAGTGCCGGAGTTGTTCAGCCTGGAAAGCTATCCCAACGTGCATCATCTGGTGAGCAGCGTCACCGGTGAGCTGGCGGACGATAAAGACGCCCTCGACCTGATCGCCGGCAGCTTCCCCGGCGGCTCCATCACCGGCGCACCGAAGATTCGCGCGATGCAGATCATCGACGAGCTGGAGCCGACCCGGCGCGGGTTGTATTGCGGTTCGCTGGTGTATCTGGACGTGCGCGGCGAGATGGACAGCTCCATCGCCATTCGCAGCCTGTTGGTCAAGGATGGTCAGGTGTGCTGCTGGGGCGGCGGCGGGATTGTCGCGGACTCGGAGTGGCAGGCGGAGTATCAGGAGTCGATGACCAAGGTGCGGGTGTTGTTACAAACCTTGGAAAGCCTGTAGCACCCAGCCCCTTCCTGGCTCGCTGACGTAGAGCCACGCAGCGGAAAAGACCTGAATCAGTACCGAAGTAGAGGGGGTCGAAGCCGGAGGATAGCGTCCGGTTTCAACCGTCCACCAGCCGTCTGTGAAGGATCACATGAAACGACTGCCTACTTGTCAGGAAAGATTTCCGAGATTGCATCTGCCCTCAACCGCACCTATTATCTCCCAAATTGGGAGGTCGCAGCGATGCGGATAATCGCTCTGTCTGCCCTACGAATATTCTGGGAAAACCACCCTGGCTGCATGGATGCAAAAACGCCGCTGGTCGAGCTGTATCGCCATATGGAAAAAGCTGTTTACCCAACCCCTCAGGCCCTCAAGGCAGAGCTAAGGACAGCGAGCATTCTCAAAGGGGGCCGGGTTGTGTTCAACATAGGCGGCAACAAGTATCGAGTGATCATGGCGATCAATTATCAGCGACAGCTTGCGTTCATTCGCTTCGTGGGGACCCACGCGCAATACGATCAGATCAATGCGGAGACCGTGTGATGAACATCAAACCCATTCATTCCCAGGAAGACCTGACCGCTGCGCTCGCGCGCGTCGAACAGCTATGGGAAGCGGAAATCGGCTCGCCCGAGGGTGACGAGCTGGAAATTCTCGCCATCCTTATCGAAAAGTACGAAGCGGAGCATTTCCCAATGCCGCCTTCGGATCCCGTCGAAGCGATTAAATTTCGAATGGAGCAACTAGGCCTGACCGCCCGTGACCTGGAGCCTTTCATAGGTCCGAGCGGGCGGGTTTCCGAAGTGTTGAATCATAAGCGCAAGCTGAGCTTGTCGATGATCAAACGCCTGCATAAAGGCTTGCGCATTCCTTATGAGAGTTTGCTGGCAGGGGTCTAGGCAGTGCAGTGGCTGGACCGGCCCCATCGCGGGAAAGCCCGGCTCCCACATGGGAGCGCGGTCAACATGTGGGAGCTGGCTTGCCTGCGATGAGGCGTCAGCCACACCCAATAACTTACAGGCTCAACTGCCGATTCGACGCCTTGATGAACTCTTTCTTCAAGTCCTCAAACGTATGCACCGCCGGGAACTGCGGGAACTCGCGAATCACGTTCTCCGGCGCGTGGAACAGAATCCCACGGTCGGCCTCACCCAGCATGGTGGTGTCGTTGTAGGAATCACCAGCGGCAATCACGCGGTAGTACAGGGTTTTGAAGGCCAGCACCGACTGACGCTTGGGATCTTTCTGACGCAGCTGGTAGCTCACCACCCGGTCATTTTCGTCGGTGATCAACCGGTGGCACAGCAAGGTCGGAAAACCCAGTTGGCGCATCAGCGGCTGGGAGAACTCATAGAAGGTGTCAGACAGGATCACCACCTGGAAGCGCTCGCGCAGCCAATTGACGAACTCGATGGCGCCGTCCAGCGGCTTGAGGGTGGCGATCACTTCCTGGATGTCCGAGAGCTTCAGCCCATGCTCATCAAGAATGCGCAGGCGCTGTTTCATCAGCACGTCGTAGTCGGGGATGTCCCGGGTGGTGGCCCGCAAGGATTCAATACCGGTTTTTTCGGCGAAGGCGATCCAGATTTCCGGAACCAGCACCCCTTCCAGGTCGAGACAGGCAATTTCCACAAGACACTCCCATTTAAAGTTATTGAGTTGAGCGAGCAAAAGGACTGCCGAACTCTAGCGATTCACGCTGGCCGCCGCAACGCAGGCGGGATTTTGTTACCATCGCCCCCCTATAGAGCGCTCAGCGCCACTGACCTGTAGGAACCGTCCTGATGAACCAAGCCTTCGACGTCGCTGAACTCGCCGCGACTTACGCCAACAAATCCGCCCAGGACATTCTCAAGCTGGCCTTCAGCCAGTTTGGCGACGACCTGTGGATCTCTTTCAGCGGTGCCGAGGACGTGGTGCTGGTAGACATGGCCTGGAAGCTGAACAAGAACGTCAAGGTGTTCAGCCTCGACACCGGTCGCCTGCACCCGGAGACCTACCGGTTTATCGAGCAGGTGCGTGAGTTCTACAAGATCGACATCGAACTGATCTCGCCGGACCAGAGCAAGCTGGAACCCTTCGTCAAGGAAAAGGGCCTGTTCAGTTTCTACAAGGACGGCCATGGCGAGTGCTGTGGCGTGCGCAAGATCGAACCGCTGCGCCGCAAGCTGTCCGGTGTAAGCGCCTGGGCCACCGGCCAGCGCCGCGACCAGAGCCCCGGCACCCGCAGCCAGGTGGCCGCGCTGGAAATCGATACGGCTTTTTCCACCCCGGAACGCACCCTGTACAAGTTCAACCCGCTGGCGCAGATGACCAGTGAGGAAGTATGGGGTTACATCCGCATGCTGGAGTTGCCGTACAACAGCCTGCACGAGCGCGGTTTTATCAGCATCGGCTGTGAGCCGTGCACCCGTCCGGTACTGCCGAACCAGCACGAACGCGAAGGCCGTTGGTGGTGGGAAGAAGCAACCCAAAAAGAATGCGGGTTGCACGCCGGGAACATCATCAGCAAGGCGTAACGCCTGAGCCAGAATCCTGTACACAGAAATGTCACCATCGGTGCCATTTTTGTGTGCACTTATAAAATCCTGCACCGAAAAGTTACATCCTCCCTCGTCACACCTCTTCTAAAATCCCCGCCCCTCTCTGCACCACAAAATAAATAGCTGTTCAAACGGTCAATTTATATCGCTTCAAATTCAGCCGGTTATTTCCAATCACGCTAAAAACCAAATCGCCGTGTATTTCACCCGGCGAAAATCTGGCACGCATGTGGCTTAAGGCAAAACACACTTTGTATACAATTAATAAAAAAGATACATACACTTTGACATCAGCCGCTCTCCTGCTGATGTCCAGGAGCCTGCCGGAATGCGTACAAGTCTCTCCAATAACATCGCACTGGATCTGCCCTCCTCCACCCTGAACCCCGAGGCCACGAGCCCCGGCCCGTTGGTCCTCAGCCCGCGCCTGCACAACAAGGACCTGGCGCCTACCAAGGCCGAAGGCCGGCGCTGGGGCCGCTACAGCATCTTTGCCTTGTGGACCAACGATGTGCACAACATCGCCAACTACTCCTTCGCCATCGGCCTGTATGCGCTGGGCCTGGGTGGCTGGCAGATTCTGCTGTCACTGGGGATCGGCGCGGCGCTGGTGTACTTCTTCATGAACCTGTCGGGCTATATGGGGCAGAAGACCGGCGTACCGTTTCCAGTGATCAGCCGCATCAGTTTTGGCATCCATGGTGCGCAGATTCCTGCACTGATTCGTGCGGTGATCGCGATTGCCTGGTTCGGGATACAGACCTACCTGGCCTCGGTGGTTTTCCGCGTTCTATTGACAGCGGTTCATCCAGGTTTTGCCGACTACGACCACAACTCGATCCTCGGCCTGTCCACCCTGGGCTGGGCGTGTTTTGTGGCGATCTGGTTTGTGCAGCTCGCCATCCTCGCCTATGGGATGGAGATGGTGCGCCGCTATGAAGCCTTCGCCGGGCCGGTGATTCTGCTGACAGTAGCGTCCCTGGCCGGCTGGATGTATTTCCAGGCGGACGGCCACATTGCCTGGGCCATTCGCGAGCCGCTGACCGGTGGTGAGATGTGGCGCAATATCTTTGCCGGCGGCGCGCTGTGGCTGGCGATCTACGGCACGCTGATCCTGAATTTCTGCGACTTCGCCCGCTCCTCGCCGTGCCGCAAGACCATCAAGGTCGGCAACTTCTGGGGCCTGCCGGTGAATATCCTGGTGTTCGCGGCCATCACCGTGCTGCTGTGCGGCGGGCAGTTCCACCTCAATGGCCGGGTGATCGAGAGCCCTACGGAAATCATTGCGGCGATACCCAACACATTCTTCCTGGTGCTGGGCTGCCTGGCGTTCCTGATTGTGACCGTGGCGGTGAACATCATGGCCAACTTCGTCGCGCCGGCCTTTGTGCTGAGCAACCTGGCGCCCAAGTACCTGAACTTCCGCCGCGCCGGGCTGATCAGCGCCACCGTGGCGGTGTTGATCCTGCCGTGGAACCTCTACAACAGCCCGCTGGTGATCGTGTATTTCCTCTCGGGGCTGGGCGCTCTGCTGGGGCCGTTGTACGGCGTGATCATGGTCGACTACTGGTTGATCCGTAAAAGCCAGGTGGACGTGCCGCAGTTGTATAGCGAAGACCCGAATGGCGCTTATTACTACAGCTGCGGGATCAATTTGCGGGCGGTGGCGGCGTTTATTCCTGCGGCGGTGATCGCCATTCTCCTCGCCCTGCTGCCCGGTTTCGCCCTCGTCTCGCCCTTCTCCTGGCTGATTGGCGCCGGTATTGCAGGGCTGCTGTACCTGCTGTTCGCCAAGCGCCAGCCGTACTACGCCGATGTGAGCGGCGAAAGCATTGCAGTCGATAACGTCAGTCATTAAGTAAGGACATTCCATGCGCATCCTTGTGGTCAACGTCAACACCACCGAGTCCATCACCGAGGCCATCGCCAAACAGGCACGGGCGGTGGCGTCCCCCGGCACCGAGATCGTCGGCCTGACTCCGTTTTTCGGTGCCGAATCGGTGGAAGGCAATTTCGAAAGCTACCTGGCGGCCATCGCGGTGATGGACCGGGTGATGGCTTACGACCAGCCGTTCGATGCGGTAATCCAGGCCGGCTACGGCGAACATGGCCGCGAAGGCTTGCAGGAGTTGCTTAACGTGCCGGTGGTGGACATCACCGAAGCGGCCGCCAGCACCGCGATGTTCCTCGGGCATGCCTATTCGGTGGTGACCACCCTGGACCGCACCGTGCCGCTGATCGAGGACCGACTGAAACTGTCGGGTTTGTATCAGCGCTGCGCGTCGGTACGGGCCAGCGGCATGGCGGTACTGGAGCTGGAAGAAGACCCGCTGCGGGCCATGGAGGCCATCGTGCGCCAGGCTGAATTGGCGATCAGCGAAGACAAGGCCGAAGTGATCTGCCTGGGCTGCGGCGGCATGGCCGGGCTGGATGACCAGATTCGCTACCGCACGGGTGTGCCGGTAGTGGACGGCGTGACCGCAGCGGTGACCATTGCTGAAGGGCTGGTGCGGTTAGGGCTGTCGACCTCGAAGATCCGCACGTATGCGACGCCGAGGCCGAAGAAAGTGATCGGCTGGCCCGGAAAGTTCGGACACTGAAGATCCGAAAGGTGGGAGCGGGCTTGCACGCGAAAGCGGTGGATCAGTCGATGCATGTGGTGACTGTCACACCGCCTTCGCGAGCAAGCCCGCTCCCACACTTTGATCCCCACAAGGATCAAATGGCGCTGAACCGCCGCCCCAACTCGCGTTCGACAAACTGCTCCAGGATGAAATCCACAAACGCCCGGGTCTTGCCGGGCAGCAGCTTGTGTTCGGCGTAGTACAGCGAGATGTTGCCGTCGTCGACGTACCAGTCGGGCAGCACTCGCACCAGTTGGCCGCTGTCCAGATACGGCACCGCCATCGGCATGCTGACCAGCGCAATCCCCAGGCCCTGGGCGCTGGCGCAGCAGGCAGCGCCCGAGTCGCTCATGGTCATGCGCGGCTTGAGCACCAGCGGGCGTTGTTCGCGGGTGCGGTGGGTGAGTTGCCACGAACGCACGCGCCCGGTTTGCGGTGAGCGGATCAGGATGCCGTTGCACACAGACAAGTCCTCCGGCGCGACTACCGGCTTGCGTTTGGCGAGGTATTCCGGTGAGGCCAGCAGGATCCGGTGCGCCGGCGCCAGCTTGCGCGCGACCACGCCCTGGGGCAGCTCAAAACCACCGCCGATCGCGGCATCGAAGCCCTGGCCGATCAGGTCCACCTGGCGGTTATCAAAATGCCAGTCGGGGTTGATATCAGGAAAGCGCTTTAGAAACTCCCCCAGCAACGGCACCACATAACGGTTGCCGAACACCGTGCCCATGCTCACTTTCAGCGTGCCCACTGGCCGCCCTTCGGCACTGGCCAGGTTAGCCACGGCGTTTTGAATGGTGGTGAGGCTGCCGCTGACTTCTTCGAGGAAGAGCTTGCCGGCCTCAGTCAGCGTCAGGCGCCGGGTACTGCGCTGGAACAGCCTTACACCCAGGCGCGCCTCCAGCTTGGCCACACTTTTGCCCACGGCCGCCGGGGTCAGGCTCAGGTGCCGGGCAGCTTCGGCAAAACTGCCGCCTTCGGCGCTGCGCACGAAGCATTCGATACTGCCAAAGCTTTCCATATCGCCCCACTCTAAACTTTTGGTTTACACAGACTATAGCAATCACGGTCTACCGGGCGCGCCGGGTGAGGTCGATACTCGACTCCAACCTCAACACACCTTTTGGAGATCGACATGACCACACAGAACCTCAGCGGCAAAGTCGCCTTGATCCAGGGCGGTTCTCGCGGTATCGGCGCCGCCATCGTCAAGCGCCTGGCCGCCCAAGGCGCAGCCGTCGCGTTCACCTATGTCAGCTCGGCCGCCAAGGCCGAAGCATTGCAGAACAGCGTGATCAGCGAAGGCGGCAAAGCCCTGGCGATCCACGCTGACAGCGCCGACGCAGCCGCCATCCGCAGCGCCGTCAACGCCACCGTCGAAGCCTTCGGGCGCCTGGATATCCTGGTCAACAACGCAGGCGTGCTGGCCGTCGGCCCGCTGGAAGATTTCAAGCTGGAAGACTTCGACCGCACCCTCGCCATCAACGTACGCAGCGTATTTGTCGCCACCCAGGAAGCCGCGCGGCACATGGGCGAAGGTGGCCGCATCATCAACATCGGCAGCACCAATGCCGATCGCATGCCGTTTGCCGGTGGCGGCCCGTACGCCATGAGCAAATCGGCGCTGGTCGGCCTGACCAAAGGCCTGGCCCGCGACCTGGGCCCACGGGGCATCACCATCAATAACGTGCAGCCAGGCCCGGTGGACACCGACATGAACCCGGCAAGCGGTGATTTCGCCGAAAGCCTGATCGGCTTCATGGCCGTGGGCCGTTATGGCCATGTAGAAGAGATCGCCAGTTTCGTCGCCTATCTGGCAGGCCCTGAGGCCGGCTACATCACCGGCGCCAGCCTGACCATCGACGGCGGTTTCGGCGCCTGAACCAACGCTGCGACATCACACCACGCTCCGACCTTGGTCGACACTGACTAACGCCAAGCATCATGCGAGACTGTTCGCCCGGGCCGGGAATGCCCGGGCGTTCTTATGTCTGGAGTTCTCATGACGCTGTCCAGCGGGCTGATCGCCGCCGTTGCCCTGGCCTATATGGCCATTATGTTTGCCATCGCCTTTTACGGTGACCGTCGCCATGCGCCGCTGCCGCCGCGGATGCGTGCCTGGGTGTACAGCCTGTCGCTGGCGGTGTATTGCACCAGTTGGACATTTTTTGGTGCTGTAGGCCAGGCAGCCGAACAGTTGTGGGCGTTTTTACCGATCTACCTGGGACCGGTGCTGCTGTTGGTGCTCGCGCCGTGGGTCCTGCAGAAGATGGTGCTGATCAGCAAGCAGGAAAACATCACCTCCATCGCCGACTTTATCGCCGCCCGTTACGGCAAATCCCAATCCCTGGCGGTAGTGGTGGCGCTGATCTGCCTGGTGGGCGTCCTGCCTTATATAGCCTTGCAACTCAAAGGCATCGTGCTGGGGGTGAACCTGCTGATCGGCGCCAGCGCCGACACTACCGGCACCCGCTCCCAGGACACGGCGCTGATCGTGTCGCTGGTATTGGCGTTGTTCACCATTGTGTTCGGTACCCGCAACCTCGACGCCACGGAACACCACCGCGGCATGGTGCTGGCGATTGCCTTTGAATCCTTGGTCAAGCTGTTCGCGTTTCTCGCCGTCGGTGCGTTTGTGACCTACGGCCTGTACGACGGTTTCGACGATTTGTTCAGCCAGGCGATGCTCGCGCCACGGCTGGAGGAATACTGGAAAGAGACCGTCAACTGGCCCTCGATGGTGGTGCAGACCGGCGTCGCGATGATGGCGATCATCTGCCTGCCCCGGCAGTTCCATGTCACCGTGGTGGAAAATATCGACCCCCAGGACCTGCGCCTGGCCAAGTGGGTGTTCCCGGCCTATCTGATCCTGGCCGCCCTGTTTGTGATCCCGATTGCCCTCGGCGGGAAGATGCTGCTGCCGGGCTCGGTATTACCGGACTCCTACGTGATCAGCCTGCCGTTGGCCGAAGCCCATCCGGCGCTCGCCGTGCTGGCGTTTATCGGCGGCGCCTCGGCGGCTACGGGCATGGTGATCGTCGCGAGCATCGCCCTGTCGACCATGGTCTCCAACGACATGCTGCTGCCCTGGCTGCTGCGCCGCTCCAGTGCCGAGCGGCCGTTCGAAGTGTTCCGTCACTGGATGCTGTCGGTACGCCGGGTGAGCATTGTCATCATCCTGCTGCTGGCTTACGTCAGTTACCGGCTGCTGGGGTCCTCCGCCAGCCTTGCAACCATTGGCCAGATTGCCTTTGCCGCCGTGACCCAACTGGCACCGGCGATGCTCGGCGCGCTGTATTGGAAACAGGCCAACCGACGCGGAGTATTTGCCGGGCTGGCGGCGGGTACGTTCCTGTGGTTCTACACCTTGGTCCTGCCGGTCACCGCGAAAAGTCTGGGCTGGTCGTTCAGCCTTTTCCCGGGCATGACGTGGCTGCATTCGCACCCGCTGGGCTTGTCTGTAACTTCTCTGACGCTGGGCACCGTATTTTCCCTGGCGGGTAACTTCACGTTGTTCGTGTGGGTCTCGATGCTGTCCCGCACGCGCGTGTCGGAACATTGGCAGGCCGGGCGTTTTATCGGCCAGGAAATCAGCCAGCGGGCCAGCGCTCGCTCGATGCTTTCGGTGCAGATCAACGACTTGCTCAGTCTGGCAGCGCGGTTTGTCGGTGAAGAACGGGCTCACCAGAGTTTTGTGCGCTTCGCCTATCGCCAAGGCAAAGGGTTTAACCCCAACCAGAACGCCGACAATGACTGGATTGCTCACACCGAACGCCTGTTGGCCGGCGTACTCGGTGCGTCGTCGACCCGGGCGGTGGTGAAAGCCGCCATTGAAGGCCGGGAAATGCAGTTGGAGGACGTAGTTCGCATCGCCGACGAAGCGTCGGAAGTACTGCAGTTCAACCGGGCACTGCTGCAAGGCGCCATCGAAAACATCACCCAGGGCATCAGCGTGGTCGACCAGTCCCTGCGGCTGGTGGCGTGGAACCGGCGGTACCTGGAGCTGTTCAATTACCCCGAGGGCCTGATCAGCGTGGGCCGGCCGATTGCCGACATCATTCGCTACAACGCCGAGCGCGGGCTGTGCGGCCCGGGCGAGGCCGAAGTACACGTGGCGCGTCGCCTGCACTGGATGCGCCAGGGCCGTGCGCATACCTCCGAGCGGCTGTTTCCCAATGGCCGGGTGATCGAACTGATCGGCAACCCGATGCCGGGTGGCGGGTTTGTGATGAGCTTCACCGACATCACCGCGTTCCGCGAAGCCGAGCAGGCGTTGACCGAGGCCAATGAAGGCCTGGAACAGCGGGTGACCGAGCGAACCCACGAACTATCGCAACTCAACGTCGCGCTGACCGATGCCAAGGGCGTGGCCGAGACCGCCAGCCAGTCGAAAACCCGGTTCCTCGCAGCAGTCAGTCACGACTTGATGCAACCGTTGAACGCCGCAAGGCTGTTCT
Source organism: Pseudomonas sp. G5001 (assembly GCF_013385475.1). NCBI lineage: Bacteria > Pseudomonadati > Pseudomonadota > Gammaproteobacteria > Pseudomonadales > Pseudomonadaceae > Pseudomonas > Pseudomonas sp. G5001. Next base: position 11,829 of record NZ_JACAPZ010000010.1, on the reverse strand, counting down.
CTGCCGCCCTCTCCCACCAGAACGACGGCATGTCGCCGGATGCCCGGCAGTTGGTGCAGCATCTGGACAGCTCGTTGCGTTCGGCGGAAGACCTGATCAGCGACCTGCTGGATATTTCGCGCCTGGAAAACGGCAAGATCAATCCGCAGCGCCAGCCCTTCGTGCTCAATGAACTGTTCGATACGCTGGGCGCCGAGTTCAAGGCGCTGGCTCAGGAGCAGGGTTTGCGCTTCCGCCTGCGGGGCAGCCGTTTGCGGGTCGACAGCGACATCAAGTTGCTGCGGCGGGTGTTGCAGAATTTCCTCACCAACGCGTTCCGGTATGCCGACGGGCCGGTGCTATTGGGTGTGCGGCGCCGTCGCGGCGAGTTGTGCCTGGAAGTATGGGACCGTGGTCCCGGGATTCCCCAGGACAAGCAAAAAGTCATCTTCGAGGAATTCAAACGCCTGGACAGTCACCAGACCCGTGCCGAGAAAGGCCTGGGACTGGGCCTGGCGATTGCCGATGGCCTGTGCCGCGTGCTCGGGCACCGCTTGAGCGTGCGTTCATGGCCGGGCAAGGGCAGCGTGTTCAGCGTGCGTGTGCCGTTGGCGCGCACTCAGGTCAGCGCGCCTGCCAAGCCGGCGCAGGAAAGCGGCCAGCCGTTGAGCGGTGCACAGGTGCTGTGTGTGGATAACGAAGAAAGCATCCTGATCGGCATGCGCAGTTTGCTCACGCGCTGGGGCTGTGAAGTCTGGACCGCCCGCGACCAGGCGCAATGTGCCGCGTTGCTGGCCGAGGGTGTGCGGCCGCAACTGGCCCTGGTGGATTACCACCTCGACCACGGGGAAACGGGCACCGAGTTGATGGGTTGGCTGCGGGCGCAATTGGCAGAGCCGATTCCGGGTGTGGTGATCAGTGCCGACGGGCGGCCGGAGATGGTGGCCCAGGTGCATGCGGCAGGGTTGGATTACCTCGCCAAACCGGTGAAGCCGGCGGCGTTGCGGGCCTTGTTGAGCCGGCACCTGCCGCTTTAGCCCATGTGGGAGCTGGCTTGCCTGGGATGGCATCGCCTCGGTGTATGCGGAGGAACGAGGTGTCTGCATCGCAGGCAAGCCAGCTCCCACAGAGCCCGGTGACTATTCTGGCAACTGCGCCACGCCGTCTTCATCGGTCATCGCCCGTTCCAGCAAGTCGGCCGGCAGGCTTTTGCTGGCGCGGGCGCCGAGCAGCTTCAGTTGCTCGGTACGGCTCACCAGGTTTCCGCGTCCGTCGGTCAGCTTGTTGCGCGCTGCACTGTAGGCTTTATCCAGCTGCTGCAGGCGGTTGCCTACCTCGTCCAGGTCCTGGATAAACAGCACGAACTTGTCGTACAGCCAACCGGCACGCTCGGCAATTTCCCGGGCGTTCTGGCTTTGCCGTTCCTGTTTCCACAGGCTGTCGATCACCCGCAAGGTGGCCAACAGCGTGGTCGGGCTGACGATCACGATGTTGCGGTCGAAGGCTTCCTGGAACAGGTTCGGCTCGGCTTGGAGTGCAGCCGAAAATGCGGCTTCGATGGGCACGAACAGCAGCACGAAATCCAGGCTGTGCAGGCCTTCCAGACGTTTGTAGTCCTTGCCGGCCAGGCCTTTGACGTGGTTGCGCAAGGACAGTACGTGCTGCTTGAGCGCTGCCTGGCCGATCGCCTGGTCGTCCTCGGCGACGTACTGTTGATAGGCGGTCAGGCTGACCTTGGAGTCCACCACTACCTGCTTGTCCCCCGGCAGCATGATCAACACGTCGGGCTGGAAGCGTTCGCCGTCCGGGCCTTTGAGGTTGACCTGGGTCTGGTACTCGCGGCCCTTTTCCAGACCGGCATGTTCCAGCACCCGCTCCAGGATCAGCTCGCCCCAGTTGCCCTGGGTTTTCTGGCCCTTGAGGGCGCGGGTCAGGTTGGTGGCTTCATCGGACAGGCGCAGGTTCAGCTGTTGCAGGCGCTCCAGCTCCTTGGCCAGGGAAAACCGCTCGCGGGCTTCGCTCTGGTAGCTTTCTTCGACGCGCTTTTCGAACGACTGGATGCGCTCCTTGAGCGGGTCGAGCAATTGGCCGAGGCGCTGTTGGCTGGTTTCGGCGAAGCGTTGCTCGCGCTCGTCGAAGATCTTCCCGGCGAGTTCAGCGAACTGCGCCCGCAGCTCATCACGGGAACCTTGCAGGTCGCTGAGGCGTTGCTGATGGCTTTCCTGTTGCTCGCGAAGTTCGGCGCGCAGGGACGCGGACAAGGCATCCAGGCGGCGCAGTTCGGTTTCCTTGGCGGAACGGTCGAGGTTCCAGGCGTGGGCGGCGTCGCGGGCGTTGTCACGGTCGATCTGCAGCAGTTCGACTTCCCGGCGCACGGCGGCCAGATCAGCCTGTTTGGCAGCGTTGGCCTGGCTCAGGTCGCTGATTTCGTCACGGCTGGCGTCCAACTGCGCGGCGAGCCCTTCCTGGGCCAGTTGTGCGGTGGCCAGGCGCTCTTCGAGCAATTCCCAGCCGGCCATTCGCGCGCTCAGTCGGCGCTGAATCTGCCAGCACAGGCCCAACAGCGGCAACCCAGCAGCGGCGAGACCCAGCACAACACTGGTCCAGTCAAAAGCCATAGCGATTCCTGCCGTCACCCGAAAAGAAGAAGGTTAACCAAGCCAGCGCATTGAGGACAGCTCAGTCTTCGATCTGGCCCAGTTCACGCTGGGCGATGCGGTCGCCGGCGCGGGCGGCCTGGCGCAGCAGTTCGTGGCCGATACGGCGGTCGCGGGCATTGCCGCACTCGCGGCACATCAACTGGCCCAGACGGCTTTGCGCCACCACCACGCCAGCACGAGCCGGTTGCTTGAGCAAATGCCCTGCAAAATGTTTGACGTTGGGGCTGTGGCCCAGGCGCGGGCTGTCGAGCAACCACAAGGCAACTTTCAGGGAAAAACGCTTGGGTGCGGTAACAACCTGAGGGCTGTCGGTAACAGAAGGTGATACTGAGCGAAACTTCATAAAGCACTGTGGGACAGAACGGAAGGCGCGCCACTCTACTCTTTTTTTCGTACAGGTAAAGCTGAAAAAAGCCTGCACGCCCGTTCTAGAGCAAGCGCTTGGGACAATCCACAGAAGCTGTGGATAACTCAGTGGACAACCGTTCTGTAAGTCCCGCAAAGGCCCATGGAACGGGGGCCGCAGTCAAACTGACGATTTTTTCACCAATAAAAAAAAGCTCGATTTTTCATTGACTTAAATTTTAGTTGCAGGCACCCGGGCGCTTTGCGGGGCGTATGTCAGTTCAGTTACACAGGGCGCCACCAATGTGCACAACTACCCACTCGCCGGTTATATCAACCGCGTTTTTTGCTCAGGCAGCGGCTAAGGAATGTTACCGCAGGCCCAGGACCCGAAAAGTTTTTTGCCTATCACACTTCCTTTCATCGTTTCAATCCGTTACTATCCGCGGCGTTAGTACCAAGCTGAAAGTCAATTCTGGTCGAACAACTCCCTCACGGCACCGCCGACAAAAAGGGATCGACCACCTCGATGGTTTCCAGGTATCACTTGCGACGACACGGCCTTTGAACAATGCAAAGGGTGTCGCGAAGTTTCCATACTCTGTCCGAACCAACCTGCAAATTGATCAGGATCTTCACCCCGGGCCCAGAACCTTTGCCCCTGTTGTGTTGCCTGCCCTCCTAAGTACCTACCTGCCAGCCCAAGCGCGCCAACTTAATAGCGCTTCAAACTGGCTGCTTTGTTCCAGTCGGGTTCTTCGTTCGATCAATGGTGATCAACGTCACTGGAACGTTTTAACGTTGCACGGTTCTTAACCGTGTCATTTGTAGGAACACCAATAATATGTCCACTCAAATCCACACTCAGGATGCCATTCGCACCCTCACCAACGCTTTTGCACCAATGAACTGCCTGATCATGGCCGCTCGCAAAGGCTGCTTCAGCTTTACCCTGGTCAACGAACACGGCATCGCTCGTCACAGCGAACGCCTGTACCCCGATCAATACTCCAGCGCAGAACCGCTGCAGGCCGTGATCGATCGTACTCGCCAGGCACTGGTTGCCTGATCGACCCGAATCGCTGAAACACAAAAACCCCGGTTAAAACCCGGGGTTTTTTATTGCCTGAAATTCAGGCGCGCTAAGTTTAAATTGATATAAACGATATAACTAAATGATGAAAATATTTTAAAAACAGTCCTTTACATCGTAAATATGACACTACACTTCAACTCAAGCGGCATGATCCGCTTCCGGCGGACCTGAGATCCGATTCACCGCTGCCAAGCCCTCGCTCAGGTATCGCCGATTAATTTCATGGATTGAGGCATTTATGGGCATCGCCGCCAGCGAATTGTGTCGTTATGTGATCCGGCCCACCCTGCTTTACCTGGGTCGCCATAACCAGACGGCTGAATCCCTGCTGCTGGGCATCGCCGCCAGCCAGTCGGCACTCGGTTCAGCCCTGCACGACCGCCGCGGCCATGGCCTCTACAGCATCACCGAGCCGCGTCATCGCGCGCTGTGGGATAACTACCTGGCGCTGGACCCCGAGCGCGCCAGCCTGGTACGCGGACTCGCCAGCCAGCATGCCTTCCTCAGCGGGCCGCAGGTTGAGCTGACGGTCAACCTGCGTTACGCCACCGCCATCGCCTGGCTGCTGGTGGAACAACACCGCCCAAACCTGCCACCGGCCGACGACGTATTGGCGATGGCACGTATCTGGAAAGAAATATTTCACCCTCAAGGCCGGCTCCGGGATTTCACCCAGGCCTGGCAAACCTGTGTTTCACCCATGAATCACGTCGCCTGTTGACCGGGCGATTTGCAAGATTCGGCTAAAAACGTTGATTTTGGTCGGATTGTCCTACAAAACCGCTCTATCTCCTGTGTTTGAGCCTATAGCGCAAACATAAATTTATTGTTACTTTCCGCAGCGGTGATCACCACGGAGTTCTAATAATGAAAAAAGTAATGCTCAAGACGACACTTAGCCTCGCCGTTGCAATGGCCTCCTCCCACGTGTTCGCGAGCGGCTTCGCCCTCAACGAACAAGACGTTGCCGGGATGGGTACCGGTTTTGCGGGACGTTCTTCATCTGCCGAAAACGCAAGCACTGTTTATGGCAACCCTGCCGGTATGGCTCGCCTTGAAGGCCAGCAAGTTACAGGTGGTGTTGCAGCGATTGATGCTTCCACCAACATCAAAGATGTCAGTGGTCGCTCCAGCGGTAGCAATAAAGGCGACATGGTCCCTTTCACTGCCGTTCCTTTCGGTTTCTACACCAATAAACTCAATGAGCAATGGGCTGTCGGTTTCGGCGTCTATGCACCCTTTGGCCTGGTGACTGACTACGAAAGCGGCTTCCAGGGCAAAGCATTCGGCAGTAAGAGCGAAGTGAAGGTCATCACCTTCCAGCCAACCGTCAGCTATGCCTTCAACGACCGGGTGTCGATTGGTTTTGGTCCGACTATCAACCGTATCGCCGGTACGCTTGAGTCCGATATCAACCTGCCAATCGCCGGGACCGGCTCCAATAACGTCAAGATCAAGGGTGATGACACCGCACTCGGCTTCAATGCCGGCCTGCTGGTACAAGCCACTGACACCACTCGAGTGGGCCTGACCTATCACTCGAAAGTGAAGTACAAGCTCGAAGGCCATACCGAAGTGACCAAGGGGGCCAACGTTCCCGCCAGTCTCTTGAACAACGGTCGTTACGACGCTTCGTTGAAGATCGACACCCCTGAATCCTGGGATCTGTCTGTTACTCAAGACCTGAGCGACGCCTGGAAACTCTATGCGGGCGCAACATGGACTCGCTGGAGCCGCCTGAAAGACATCACCGTCAATAACGAAGGCGTATCGGCCGCTGCAGGCAGTGGCGCTCTGGCTCCGCAAATTGTCGGCACCATCAAGGAAGACCAGAACTGGCACGACACCTGGGCCTACGCCCTGGGTACTTCGTACCGCGTGACCAAGCAGGTGGTACTGCGTACCGGCCTGACGTTCGACCAGTCGCCGACCAACAACACTGATCGCTCTCCTCGCATCCCTACCGGTGACCGGACGATCTTCAGTCTCGGCCTGGGCTACGACGTCATGCCGAACATGACCGTCGACCTGGCTTACTCCTACCTTAAGGAAGAACCTGTCAAAGTTGCACGCGCTAACGCACTGGGCCAGTCCTACAATGCCAAGTACGAAAACAGCGCCAACGGTTTCGGCCTGGGCGTGACGTACAAGTTCTGATGTAAAGCGGCACAAAAAAGCCCCGCACTCTTGCAAAAGAGGCGGGGCTTTTTAGTGGGCGGTGATCAGGGTTTGGAGGCCAACGCGTCTTCCACCGCCTTGACCAGGTCCGGGCTATCCGGCTTGGTCAGGCTGGAGAAGTTGGCGATCACCTTGCCCTGGCGGTCCACCACGTACTTGTAGAAATTCCACTTCGGCGCGCTGCTCTGCTGCGCCAGGATCTTGAACAGATGCACCGCGTCCGGGCCCTTGACCTTCTGTGGTTCGGTCATGGTGAAGGTCACGCCGTAATTAACGTAACAAACCTTGGCAGTTTCCTCCCCGGTCTTGGCTTCCTGCTTGAAGTCATCGGACGGCACGCCAATCACTTCCAGCCCCTGGCCCTTGTAGCGCTGGTACAACGCTTCAAGCCCTTTGAACTGCGGCGCAAACCCGCAGAAGCTGGCGGTGTTGACGATCAGCAGCGGCTTGCCGGCAAAGCGCTGGCACAGGTCGATGGATTCCTTGGCGCGCAGCTTGGGCAACTGGCCTTCAAGCAACGGCGGGCAATCGGCAGCCATGGCGACACCGCCAAAAGCCACCATCAGAGCGGGTACTGCGAACCAGCGCATCTGCATGTGAGGTGTCCTTGAAAAGTCTCAGACACAGAACTTAACAGATCGCCATGCCCAACTGCATCAATGCCAGGCCGCCCTGTTGCCAGCCCCACCACGCCAGCAGCAGCAAGAGTCCTGCTCCTGCTGCGCCGAGCCAATGCCAGGTCGAATTCATGCCACCCCCATTTGCGCCTGCAAACGTGCCACCGGGCGCTCGCGCACCGGCCAGTTCAGCGCCGCTGCCACCAGACTCAGGACGATTGCCACCTGCCAGATCAAATCGTAGCTACCGGTTCGATCATAGACCACCCCGCCCAACCAGCCGCCGAGGAACGAGCCCAGTTGATGGAACAGGAATACGATCCCACCGAGCATGGAAAGGTTTCTGACACCAAACAAGGTCGCGACCGTGCCGTTGGTCAGTGGCACCGTGGACAGCCACAGGAAGCCCATCGCCATGCCGAACAGGTAGGCGCTGGTCTGCGTCACCGGCGCCCACAGGAAGATCACGATCACCACCGCCCGCAGCAAGTACAAACCGGTCAACAAACGGGGTTTGGACATGCGCCCGCCGAGCCATCCGGCGGTATAGGTGCCAAAGATATTAAACAGGCCGATCAATGCCAGCACGGTCGTCCCGACCGAGGCCGGCAAGTGCTGGTCCACCAGGTACGATGGCAAGTGCACGCCGATAAACACCACCTGGAAACCGCAGACAAAAAAGCCGAACGCCAGCAGCCAGAACCCTGAATGGGAGCAGGCCTCACCCAAGGCTTCGCGCAAGGTCTGCTGGCCAGCCACCGCAGGCAACGGTCGGTCCTTGAGCATGGTCACCAACGGCACGATCAGCGCCACCATCAGGCCCAGCACCAGCAACGCGGCGGACCAGCCAAGCCAGCCGATCAAACCGAGGGTGCCCGGCAACATGGCGAACTGGCCGAACGAGCCGGCGGCGCTGGCGATACCCATGGCCATGCTGCGTTTTTCCGGCGCCACGGCACGCCCCACCACCCCGAGGATCACCGAGAACGAAGTACCCGACAGGCCAATGCCGATCAGCAACCCGGCACTCAGGGACAACGACCACGCTGAATCCGAAAGGCCCATGAACACCAGGCCCAGCGCGTAAAGCACACCACCGATCATCACCACCTTGGCGGCGCCGAAGCGGTCGGCCAAGGCGCCGGTAAACGGCTGTGCCAGGCCCCAGATCAGGTTTTGCAGGGCGATGGCAAAGGCAAAGGTTTCACGGCCCCAGCCGAATTCGGCACTCATGGGCGCCAGGAACAGGCCAAAGCCATGCCGCACGCCGAGGGACAACGCGAGGATCAGCGCACTCCCCACAAGGATCCAGCCGCTGGTGCGCCACATCGAGGTCATTTCTTATTCTCCGTTCGCGGGTATATACCCGCTTATCATCGAACAAACTCGCGTCAAGCGAGTTCATCCAGCAAGGCCAACAGGGTTTCGCGCTTTTCGGCGCCCAACTTATCAATCAATTTCTGCTGCGCCGCTTCCCAGGCCGGCAATGCGGCGGCGAGCCGTTCGATACCCGCCTCGGTCAGCAAGACCAGGCGGTTGCGCAAGTCATCGCCCTCCACCAACTGCACCAGGCCCTCGCCTTCCAGCACCCGCAGGTTGCGCCCCAGTGTGCTGCGATCCAGGCCCATGGCGTCGGCCAGGCTGGAAATGCTCGGTTGATCGAGGCGCTGCAGATTACACAGCAAAGAATACTGGGCAACGTTGATCCCGAAGCCGTCGAGAGCGCCGTCGTAATGCCTGCTGACGCCACGAGCGGCGCGACGCAGGTTTGTGCATAAACATTGGGAGGCAAGCATGGAGCGTGTATATACCCGGGATTAATGAAATGCAAGAAAGTGTTACAGCACCAGACTGATCAACACCGCCACTTCCAGCAGCTCCAACAGCGCGCCGGCGGTGTCGCCGGTGGTGCCGCCGAGGCGATTGACCATCAATTGGCGCAAGCCGATAAAACAAAGGGCAGCCACCAGCACGGCAATCCCGCCACTGAAACCGCCGATCAAGATACACGCCAGGCCGCTGAGGATCAGCACCTGTTGGCCGACGATCCGTGGCAAATGATCCGCCAGGGCCTGCCCCAGACCACCGGCGCGCACATAGCGCGTGGTGAGAAACAGCGCCAGCATTGAAGCGCGGCCAATCAACGGTGCGAGGATCAGCGCGGCGCCGTTGTGCTGCTCGATCAATGCCACCAGCGCGGTGAATTTGAGCAGCAACACCAGGCCCAGGGTGACCACCGCGATCGGGCCGCTGCGCGGGTCTTTCATGATGGTCAGGGTGCGCTCGCGGTCACCGAAGCCACCGAGCCAGGCGTCGGCGCTGTCGGCCAGGCCGTCCAGGTGCAGGCCGCCACTGAGCAACACCCATGCGGTCAACAGCAGCGCGGCGTGCAGCAGCAATGGCGCGCCCATCAACACGGCGTTCAAGCCCCACAGCAGTAGCCCGAACAGCAGCCCCACCACCGGATAAAACAGCAACGAACGCCCCAGTTCCTGGGGCTGCGGCATGCCCGGCAAGCGAATCGGCAGGCTGCTGAGAAACTGCAAGGCGATCCAGAACGGCAACATGCTCAGCGTCCTTCCCTTAATACGCCATCCGCCTCGACCTGCAGGCTGAACAGGCCACCATGGCCGACTTCGACATTCAACAGTTGCTCACGCGGCAGACCACGTGCCTGGGCCAGCAGCAAACGCATGACCCCACCATGGCTGATCAGCAGCACTCGCTGGCCGGCATAAGCTTGATACAAGCGGCCGACAGCCCCCAAAACACGCGCGGAAAACTGTGAAACCGGCTCGCCCTGCGGCGGCGTGAAACTGTAGGGATCAGCCCAGAACAGGCCCAGCGCGTCGGCGTCGGTTTCCATCAAGGCTGCAGCGCTCTGCCCTTCCCAGGCGCCGAAGTGCAGTTCCTGCAGATCCTTTTCGAGGGTGACCGGCAGGTTCAGGCGCGTGCCCAACTCCTCGGCAAACCGCGCACAACGTTGCAGCGGCGAACTGACCAGACGCTCCCAAGGGCCCTGCGCCACCACCGCCTCACGCATCTGCTCCCAGCCCTTGGCCGTGAGCGCATCGTCCAGGCTGCCGCGCAAGCCGCCGCCCAGTTCGGTTTCGCCGTGGCGCAGCAGGTCCAGGCGCAAAGTCATGCCGGGCGATCCGCTACGGCCGCTTCGGCGAAGGTCGCCATCTGCCCGTGCAGCGCGCAGGCCAGGCGCAGCAACGGCACAGCGAGCGCGGCGCCACTGCCTTCGCCCAGGCGCAGCCCGAGTTCCAGCAAAGGCTCGGCGTTGAGGCTTTGCAGCACGTGACGATGGCCGGGCTCGGCACCGCGGTGGCCGAACAGCAGCCATTCACGGCAGCCGGGGTTCAGGCGCGTGGCGACCAAGGCGGCGACGGTGCAGATAAAACCGTCCACCAGCACCACGACCCCTTCTTGAGCGCAGGCCAGGTAGGCGCCGACCAGCGCGGCAATTTCAAAGCCGCCGAGGTTGAACAGGGTTTTCAGTGCGTCGTCGCGATCGCCCGCGTGCAGTGCAAGGGCGCGCTCGATGACGGCGACCTTGTGGCTCACGCCCTGGGTGTTCAGCCCGGTACCGGGGCCGGTCAGGTCGCTGACCTGGCAATCCAGCAGCGCGCAGGCCAGGGCACTGGCGGCGGTGGTGTTGCCGATGCCCATTTCGCCACCGATAAACAGTTGCGCACCGCTGGTGATAGCGCGGTGCACGCTGTCGCGGCCGGCTTGCAGGGCCAGTTGGCCCTGGGCTTCGGTCATTGCCGGGCCGTTGACGAAGTTGGCGGTGCCGAGACCGATATTCAGGTGGCGGACGCCCGGTAGGTTCAACGTCGGGGTGATGGTGCCGAGGTCGACCACTTCCAGCTTGGCGTCGAGTTGGCGCGCAAGCACGCTGATGGCGGCGCCACCGGTGACGAAGTTGTGAAGCATCTGGCCGGTGACTTCCTGGGGGAAGGCGGAGACACCTTCGGCGACGACGCCGTGGTCGCCGGCGAAGATCGCGATCCACAGGTGGTCGACGCTGGGTTTGACCTGGCCCTGGAGGCCGGCCAGTTGGACGGCCACGGCTTCCAGCCGGCCGAGGGAGCCGGCGGGCTTGGTCAGTTGCTGCTGGCGGGCCAGGGCTTGTTCGTGGGCTTGGGTGTCGATCGTTTTGCAGGGGTTGAGCCACCAGGTGTCGGTCATAACGCAGTACCTTTCAAAGTCAGGGGCAGGCCGGCGACGGTCAGGACAACGCGCTGACAACGTTCGGCCAAGGCTTGATGCAGCCAACCGGCTTCATCGACATAGCGGCGAGTCAATTCGCCCAGCGGGACGACACCCATTCCGGTCTCGTTGCTGACAAAAATGATTTCTCCTGGGAGGGTGGCCAGGGTTTGGAGCAAGGCCTCACGCTCTTCTTTGAGACGGTCGGGGTCTTCGAGCATCAGCAGGTTGGTGAGCCATAGGGTCAGGCAGTCGACCAGCAGGCAATGGTTCGGGGTGGCGTTTTCCTTGAGGACACGGGCCAGTTCGACGGGCTCTTCGATCAGGCCCCATTCGGATGGGCGGCGTTCGCGGTGGTGGGCGACGCGTGCGGTCATTTCGCCGTCCAGGGGTTGGCTGGTCGCTATGTAGGTGACGCTTAGGCCGCTGTCGGTGGCGAGTTTTTCAGCCAGGCGGCTTTTGCCGGAGCGGGCGCCGCCGAGGATCAACTGGAGCATGGGGTGTGCCTCTGTTTTTGACGGTGTGTATATCCGTTATTTCGGTAACGGCGGCTTATGGTTCCGCTCTTACAGCGGCTCACTTTTGAAGAGCGCAAAAGTAAGCAAAACGCTCTTGCCCCACCACTCGGCACCTCGCCTAGGCTCGGTGTGCCCTCACTCCGGCTTTGGACCGTGGGCCGCCGTCATGGGCCATCCCTGGCCCAGGACGGCTAACCCGGCGTCCTGCCGGGTTACCC
>NZ_JACAPZ010000001.1:103963-199161 GCF_013385475.1 Pseudomonas sp. G5001 | reverse complement strand
TTTTGTTTTGCGCGGTCGGAAAATTTGGGCGGTCGAATTTCAAGCATCTTCAATGCTAACGTCCTGCCTTTCTATGCAATGGCCTAATGCATGGCTATCATGCGTGCCTCATTGTGAGGCGAGACCTGCATGCTGACGTTGTTGAAACTTCTAAAAGATGGTCGATTCCACTCCGGGGAGGCGCTCGGTGCTGCCTTGGGTGTCAGTCGCAGTGCTGTATGGAAGCAGCTTCAGCATCTCGAGGCGGAATTGGGTCTACCTATCCATAAAGTGCGCGGCAGGGGGTATCAGTTGGCTGCGCCCCTGATACTGTTAAGTGCCGATGAAATAGCTCGGCATGTACCTGTTCCTGCATGGCCTGTTCATATCTCTGACTCCATTGACTCTACCAATGCCGAGGCATTGCGGCTGATTGAATCGGGTCGCACTGCGCCATTTCTTGTGCTTTCAGAACAGCAAACTGCAGGCAGGGGAAGGCGCGGACGAAAGTGGGTCAGTCCTTTCGCTCAAAACGTCTACTACAGCCTTGTGATGCGGATCGAAGGCGGCATGCGTCAGTTGGAAGGGCTAAGCCTGGTGGTCGGACTTGCAGTTATGCAGGCGCTGCGCGACGCGGGTGTTCGTGGTGCAGGGTTGAAGTGGCCAAATGACGTTTTGGTCGGGCAGAAAAAAATCGCCGGAATTCTCCTGGAACTGGTCGGGGATCCCGCTGACGTCTGTCACGTCGTTATTGGTATCGGCATCAACGTGAACATGCAGAAGGCGGATGAGGTCGATCAGCAATGGAGCTCCGTACAGTTGGAGAGCGGCAGTGCTGTTGATCGCAACTACCTGGTAGCGCGTCTTGGAGTGCAGCTGCAGGCTTATCTTGAGCGTCACCAGGCATCTGGCTTTTCGGCAATTCAGGGTGAGTGGGAGCAAAGCCATTTATGGCAGGGCCGGCCTGTATCGCTCATCGCGGGCGTGAACCAGATTGACGGCGTGGTGCTGGGGGTCGATGGGCAAGGTGCATTGCGGTTGAGCGTGGATGGTGTTGAGAAAGTATATAGCGGTGGTGAGCTAAGCCTGAGGTTGCGTGATGATTCTTGAGCTCGACTGTGGGAATAGCTTTATCAAATGGCGGGTACTTGAGTCGGATAAGGCTCGTATCTTTGCCGAAGGTGTCGTTGGGTCGGATGCCTCGCTGATCGACAGCCTGTTCGCGTTCCCGGGGCTCGCGTTAAAAGACTGCCGGCTGGTGAGTGTTCGCGCTTCGGATGAGACAAGTCAACTGGTCGCTACCCTGGTCGAGGCATTTGGCGTCAAGGTGCTGTGTGCTGCTTCGGCGAGGCAGATGGGTGGGGTGCGGAACGGGTACGAAGATTTCGAGCGCCTGGGACTGGATCGTTGGCTCGCGATGCTGGGTGGGTTTCAGCTGGCGTCGGGCGCGTGCCTGGTGCTCGATTTTGGCACCGCCGCAACAGCAGACTTCATTTCCGCAGACGGTGAGCATCTCGGCGGTTTCATTTGTCCGGGGATGCCGCTGATGCGTAATCAGCTTCGAACACATACCCGCAAAATACGCTATGACGATATCGCCGCTGAACGGGCTCTTGAGGCGCTGTCTCCAGGGCGCACAACTGTGGAGGCGGTAGAGCGCGGCTGTACGCTCATGCTGAGGGGTTTTGTGTTGACCCAGCTGGAGTTGGCTCGAAGCTATTGGGGGAGCGATTTTACCGTCTTCCTTACCGGTGGGGACGCTGAGCTCGTGGCTGACGCTGTGCCTCACGGTAGGCTTGTCCCTGATCTGGTTTTTGTTGGCTTGGCGATGGCGTGCCCTTTGTCCTGAGGTTTTTATGCGTTGGCTGTTTCTGCTTTTGCTGGTCCTCAATGTCTTCTATTACATCTGGCATCAGCAGGAGGCCCCTCTGCGCGCTAAAGATGTCACGCCTTTGGCTCTCTATCGTGGTTCTCAGCAAGATATCCGCCTGTTGAGCGAATCGGCTGATGCGATGGTTCGGCGAGACAGGGCAAAAGCGCCTGATGCGCAGGCGATGTGCTTGTATATCGGCGGTTTGCCTGATCAGAAAGAGGCTCAATCCGTTGAGCAGCGCCTCACGAGCCTGGATATCAAGGTCAGGCTGCAGTCTCTGAACCTGCCTGATGCGTCGGGATACTGGCTGCGAGTGGCCCCTGAAAGCAGGCGTCTGGCCGATGATCTGCCCTTTGAAAACCTTGCTAATGAATTCAATGAGTTAAAACATAAAATAATGCCGTGCGAAGGCATTGCAACCTTCGAATAGTTTGCATAGAATGGCGCCCGCTTCGCAGTGAAGACCTTCTAGGTCGACAGGGTGAAGTGAAGGTCAACGCAGCTAACCTCATATTTTTTAATGAGAAAATGCTTGACAGAAGGCTGGCATGATGTAGAATGCCGGCTCGCTTAGGAGGGGTTCCCGAGCGGCCAAAGGGATCAGACTGTAAATCTGACGTCTACGACTTCGAAGGTTCGAATCCTTCCCCCTCCACCATTTTAGCGTGAGCTGCAAGCTCCGCGGGTATAGTTTAGTGGTAGAACCTCAGCCTTCCAAGCTGATGATGCGGGTTCGATTCCCGCTACCCGCTCCAAGTTTGCAGGTTGTGCAAGTTGTTTCGCTCTTGTAGCTCAGTTGGTAGAGCACACCCTTGGTAAGGGTGAGGTCAGCGGTTCAAATCCGCTCAAGAGCTCCATATAACAAGGCAGATATGAAAATATCTGCCTTTGTTTTAACAGCTACCTCCGGTTGAATATGCCCTCTCTCGCTGTTTTGTTTGGGTGGGTTTCAGGTCTGCAGGGGTTTGTTGTTGTAAAGTCTTTTTCAGATCGGCATAATTGTCGGCCTGATTTTGTTTTAGGTCAGTAGCTCAATTGGCAGAGCGACGGTCTCCAAAACCGTAGGTTGGGGGTTCGATTCCCTCCTGACCTGCCAGATTCACTTGGTGTGTCTGGCTTTCTTTTCACAGGATCTTCATAGATGACTCCTAAGGCTGAAGCTCAAGGCTCTCGCTTCGATCTGCTCAAGTGGCTTGTAGTAGTCGCTGTTGTGGTTGTAGGCGTTGTTGGCAACCAGTACTACTCTGGGTCGCCAATCCTGTACCGTGTCCTCGCATTGCTCGCCCTTGCTGCTGTTGCTGCCTTTGTTGGCCTGCAGACTGCAAAAGGCAAGTCGTTTGCGGTCCTGGTGAAGGAAGCTCGTACCGAGATCCGTAAAGTCGTTTGGCCGACTCGCCAAGAAACCACGCAGACCACGTTGATCGTGGTAGCTGTTGTTCTGGTTATGGCGTTGCTGTTGTGGGGGCTTGATTCCCTGCTCGGCTGGCTTGTTTCCTTGATTGTTGGCTAAGGGTGTCCCGTGGCTAAGCGTTGGTACGTTGTGCATGCTTACTCGGGTTACGAGAAGCATGTCATGCGCTCTTTGCTAGAGCGCGTAAAGCTGGCAGGCATGGAAGATGGCTTCGGCGAAATTCTGGTTCCCACTGAAGAAGTGGTTGAAATGCGTAATGGCCAGAAACGCAAAAGCGAACGTAAGTTCTTCCCTGGCTACGTGCTGGTTCAAATGGACATGAATGAGGGTACTTGGCACTTGGTCAAGGACACTCCTCGCGTCATGGGTTTCATCGGCGGTACCGCTGATAAGCCTGCTCCGATCACTGACAAAGAAGCAGAAGCAATTCTGCGTCGCGTTGCTGATGGTAGCGACAAGCCCAAGCCGAAGACGTTGTTCGAGCCGGGTGAGGTTGTTCGTGTCACAGATGGTCCGTTCGCTGATTTTAACGGCACCGTCGAAGAAGTTAACTACGAAAAGAGCCGGATCCAAGTGGCAGTGCTCATTTTCGGTCGCTCTACTCCGGTAGAGCTAGAGTTCAGCCAGGTCGAAAAAGTCTAGCTGAGCAAGCATCCCAACCCCGCAGCCTTAGGCTGTGGGGTTTTGTCGTCACTGGGATAAACGCGCAAGTAACCGGGGAGCCTTTCGAGGCGTTCGAACCCGTAATTGGAGTGCCTCATGGCCAAGAAGATTACCGCTTACATCAAGCTGCAAGTGAAGGCCGCTCAGGCCAACCCAAGCCCACCTGTTGGTCCAGCTCTGGGTCAGCACGGCGTGAACATCATGGAATTCTGCAAGGCCTTCAACGCCCGTACTCAGGGTATTGAGCCAGGTCTGCCGACTCCAGTGATCATCACTGTATACAGCGACCGTAGCTTCACCTTCGAAACCAAGTCGACCCCGGCTTCGGTTCTGTTGAAGAAAGCTGCTGGTCTGACTAGCGGTTCCGCTCGTCCTAACACCGTTAAGGTTGGCACCGTGACCCGTGCTCAGCTGGAAGAAATCGCGAAAACCAAAAACGCGGATCTGACTGCAGCTGATATGGATGCAGCCGTGCGTACCATCGCCGGTTCTGCTCGTAGCATGGGCCTTAACGTGGAGGGTGTGTAA
Source organism: Pseudomonas sp. G5001 (assembly GCF_013385475.1). Taxonomy (NCBI): domain Bacteria; kingdom Pseudomonadati; phylum Pseudomonadota; class Gammaproteobacteria; order Pseudomonadales; family Pseudomonadaceae; genus Pseudomonas; species Pseudomonas sp. G5001. Next base: position 194,707 of record NZ_JACAPZ010000001.1, on the reverse strand, counting down.
TGGCTAAGCTGACCAAGCGCCAAAAGGCTATCGCCGGCAAAATCGAAGCGGGCAAGTCCTACAATTTTGTAGACGCTGCTGCTCTGCTGACCGAGCTGTCGACTGTCAAGTTCAGCGAGTCTGTTGACGTTGCTGTAAACCTGGGCGTTGACCCACGTAAATCCGACCAGGTCGTTCGTAGCGCTACTGTGCTGCCACACGGTACTGGCAAGACCGTACGTGTAGCTGTCTTCACCCAAGGCCCAGCAGCTGAAGCTGCTCTGGCCGCCGGCGCCGATCGCGTTGGCATGGACGACCTGGCTGCCGAAATGAAAGGCGGCGACCTGAACTATGACGTCGTAATTGCTTCCCCGGATGCAATGCGCGTTGTAGGTCAGCTGGGTCAGATCCTTGGTCCACGTGGTCTGATGCCTAACCCTAAAGTCGGCACCGTGACTCCAGACGTAGCGACCGCGGTTAAAAACGCCAAGGCTGGTCAGGTTCGTTATCGCACCGACAAAAACGGCATCATTCACACCTCCGTTGGCAAAGTCGGCTTTGATGCCGTCAAGCTGAAGGAAAACGTTGAAGCCCTGATCGCTGATCTGAAGCGTATCAAGCCAGCTTCCTCGAAAGGTATCTACGTCAAGCGCGTTACCCTGAGCACCACTATGGGCCCAGGTCTGGTCATCGACCAAGGCTCGCTGGACGTATAAGACACAAATTGGCGCAAGTAATTGCGCCAATTGAAAGATTGGGGTCCCTGCCTGGCGGGGGCTATCCAAGACCGTAGGCGACGCAAGTCTTAAACCACAAGCCTACGCAGATGGTGCTCCCGGTTCCTTACCGAATCAGACACCAAAACGACATCCGGCCCAGGCCAGATGAAACGGTAACAAGCAGGAGTTAAACCCGTGGCAATTAATCTCGAAGACAAGAAGGCCATCGTCGCTGAAGTCAACGAGGCTGCCAAAGCTGCTCTGTCCGCTGTCGTGGCTGATGCCCGTGGTGTGACAGTAAGCGCTATGACCGGACTCCGTAAAGAGGCTCGTGAAGCTGGCGTATACGTACGTGTTGTACGTAACACCCTGCTCAAGCGCGCTGTTGCTGACACTGAATACAGTGTCCTCAACGACGTGTTCACTGGCCCGACCCTGATTGCGTTCTCCAAGGAACATCCTGGCGCTGCTGCCCGTTTGTTCAAGGAATTCGCCAAGGGTCAGGATAAGTTCGAGATCAAGGCAGCTGCGTTCGAGGGCAAGTTCCTCGCAGCTAACCAAATCGACGTACTGGCAACACTGCCGACCCGTAACGAAGCTATTTCTCAGCTGATGAGCGTGATTCAAGGCGCTACCAGCAAGTTGGCTCGTACTCTGGCCGCAGTTCGCGAGCAAAAAGAAGCTGCCGCAGCCTAAGGCTGAGCATCTCCTCTCGCGTATTTTTGTTTATTTCGATGGCCGCGTAGGCCGTCCCCCAATTCAGGAATTACAGCAATGTCTATCTCCCAAGACGATATCCTCAACGCCGTAGCTGAAATGTCGGTTCTGCAGGTTGTTGAGCTGATCAAAGCTTTCGAAGAAAAATTCGGTGTTTCCGCTGCCGCTGCTTCGGCTGGCCCAGCTGTTGCCGCTGTTGCTGCTGAAGAGCAAACCGAATTCAACGTCATGCTGCTGGAAGCTGGCGAGAAGAAAGTAAACGTGATCAAGGCAGTACGTGAACTGACCGGTCTGGGCCTGAAAGAAGCCAAGGCAGTAGTTGACGGCGCCCCTGCCCAGGTTCTGGAAGCAGTGTCGAAAGACGCAGCTGACAAAGCTAAAGCAGTGCTGGAAGAAGCAGGCGCTAAAGTCGAGCTGAAGTAAGCATCGACCTTGCGTCTCCAGCCCAAGCGTTAAGCTGAAGGCTGATGGCTGGTGGCTCTTGCCACCGGCCTTTTTCCGTTATTGGCAATCGACTCGGTCGTCGCCTATAACGCGCTGTAACCACCCGATGCGGTGGCGCAAACCATGGGGTTTGCAAGATTTTCTGGCTGCTCCCGTCGGGAGGGGCCAAACAAGCAGGTGACCAAGCTGGGGAACGCTGATGGCTTACTCATATACTGAGAAAAAACGTATCCGCAAGGACTTTAGCAAGTTGCCGGACGTCATGGATGTCCCGTACCTTCTGGCTATCCAGCTGGATTCGTATCGTGAATTCTTGCAGGCGGGAGCGACCAAAGATCAGTTCCGCGACGTGGGCCTGCATGCGGCCTTCAAATCCGTTTTCCCGATCATCAGCTACTCCGGCAATGCTGCGCTGGAGTACGTCGGTTATCGCCTGGGCGAACCGGCATTTGATGTCAAAGAATGCGTGTTGCGCGGTGTTACGTACGCCGTACCTTTGCGGGTAAAAGTCCGTCTGATCATCTTCGACAAAGAGTCGTCGAACAAAGCGATCAAGGACATCAAAGAGCAAGAAGTCTACATGGGTGAAATCCCCCTGATGACTGAGAACGGTACCTTCGTTATCAACGGTACCGAGCGCGTTATCGTTTCCCAGCTGCACCGTTCCCCGGGCGTGTTCTTTGACCACGACCGCGGCAAGACGCACAGCTCCGGCAAGCTCCTGTACTCCGCGCGGATCATTCCGTACCGCGGTTCGTGGTTGGACTTCGAGTTCGACCCGAAAGACTGCGTGTTCGTGCGTATCGACCGTCGTCGCAAGCTGCCGGCCTCGGTACTGCTGCGCGCGCTCGGCTATACCACTGAGCAAGTGCTGGACGCTTTCTACACCACTAACGTATTCCACCTGAGCGGCGAAACCCTCAGCCTGGAACTGGTGCCTCAGCGCCTGCGTGGTGAGATTGCCGTTCTGGACATCCAGGACGAAAAAGGCAAGGTCATCGTTGAAGCCGGCCGCCGTATTACCGCGCGCCACATCAACCAGATCGAAAAAGCCGGTATCAAGACGCTGGAAGTGCCTCTGGACTACGTCCTGGGTCGCACCACCGCCAAGGTCATCGTGCACCCGGCCACCGGCGAAATCCTGGCTGAATGCAACACCGAGCTGAACACCGAGATCCTGGCGAAAATCGCCAAGTCCCAGGTTGTTCGCATCGAGACCCTGTACACCAACGACATCGACTGCGGCCCGTTCGTCTCCGACACCCTGAAGATCGACTCCACCAGCAACCAACTGGAAGCGCTGGTCGAGATCTATCGCATGATGCGTCCTGGCGAGCCACCAACCAAAGACGCTGCCGAGACCCTGTTCAACAACCTGTTCTTCAGCCCTGAGCGCTATGACCTGTCTGCGGTCGGCCGGATGAAGTTCAACCGTCGTATCGGTCGTACCGAGATCGAAGGTTCGGGCGTGCTGTGCAAGGAAGACATCGTCGCGGTACTGAAGACCCTGGTCGACATCCGTAACGGCAAAGGCATCGTCGATGACATCGACCACCTGGGTAACCGTCGTGTTCGCTGCGTAGGCGAAATGGCCGAGAACCAGTTCCGCGTTGGCCTGGTACGTGTTGAGCGTGCGGTCAAAGAGCGTCTGTCGATGGCCGAAAGCGAAGGCCTGATGCCGCAAGACCTGATCAACGCCAAGCCAGTGGCTGCGGCGGTGAAAGAGTTCTTCGGTTCCAGCCAGCTCTCGCAGTTCATGGACCAGAACAACCCGCTCTCCGAGATCACCCACAAGCGCCGTGTTTCCGCACTGGGCCCGGGCGGTCTGACTCGTGAGCGTGCAGGCTTTGAAGTTCGTGACGTACACCCGACTCACTACGGTCGTGTATGCCCGATTGAAACGCCGGAAGGTCCGAACATCGGTCTGATCAACTCCCTGGCTGCCTACGCGCGCACCAACCAGTACGGCTTCCTCGAGAGCCCGTACCGCGTGGTGAAAGACGCACTGGTCACCGACGAGATCGTGTTCCTGTCCGCCATCGAAGAAGCTGATCACGTGATCGCTCAGGCTTCGGCCACGATGAACGACAAGAAAATGCTGATCGACGAGCTGGTAGCGGTTCGTCACTTGAACGAGTTCACCGTCAAGGCGCCGGAAGACGTCACCTTGATGGACGTATCGCCGAAGCAGGTAGTTTCGGTTGCAGCGTCGCTGATCCCGTTCCTGGAACACGATGACGCCAACCGTGCGTTGATGGGTTCCAACATGCAGCGTCAAGCTGTACCGACCCTGCGCGCTGACAAGCCGCTGGTAGGTACCGGCATGGAGCGTAACGTAGCCCGTGACTCCGGCGTTTGCGTCGTGGCTCGTCGTGGCGGCGTGATCGACTCCGTTGATGCCAGCCGTATCGTGGTTCGTGTTGCCGATGACGAAGTTGAAACTGGCGAAGCCGGTGTCGACATCTACAACCTGACCAAATACACCCGCTCCAACCAGAACACCTGCATCAACCAGCGTCCGCTGGTCAGCAAGGGTGATCGGGTTCAGCGCAGCGACATCATGGCAGACGGTCCGTCCACCGATATGGGTGAGCTGGCACTGGGTCAGAACATGCGCATCGCGTTCATGGCCTGGAACGGTTACAACTTCGAAGACTCCATCTGCCTGTCCGAGCGTGTGGTTCAGGAAGATCGCTTCACCACGATCCACATTCAGGAACTGACCTGTGTGGCGCGTGACACCAAGCTTGGGCCAGAGGAAATCACTGCAGACATCCCGAACGTGGGTGAAGCTGCACTGAACAAGCTGGACGAAGCCGGTATCGTTTACGTAGGTGCTGAAGTTGGCGCAGGCGACATTCTGGTAGGTAAGGTCACTCCGAAAGGCGAGACCCAACTGACTCCGGAAGAGAAGCTGTTGCGTGCCATCTTCGGTGAAAAAGCCAGCGACGTTAAAGACACTTCCCTGCGTGTACCTACCGGTACCAAGGGCACTGTCATCGACGTACAGGTCTTCACCCGTGACGGCGTTGAGCGTGATGCTCGTGCGCTGTCCATCGAGAAGACCCAACTCGACGAGATCCGCAAGGATCTGAACGAAGAGTTCCGTATCGTTGAAGGCGCGACCTTCGAACGTCTGCGTTCCGCCCTGGTAGGCCACAAGGCTGAAGGCGGCGCAGGTCTGAAGAAAGGTCAGGACATCACCGACGAAGTACTCGACGGTCTTGAGCACGGGCAGTGGTTCAAACTGCGCATGGCTGAAGATGCTCTGAACGAGCAGCTCGAGAAGGCCCAGGCCTACATCGTCGATCGTCGCCGTCTGCTGGACGACAAGTTCGAAGACAAGAAGCGCAAACTGCAGCAGGGCGATGACCTGGCTCCAGGCGTGCTGAAAATCGTCAAGGTTTACCTGGCAATCCGTCGCCGCATCCAGCCGGGCGACAAGATGGCCGGTCGTCACGGTAACAAAGGTGTGGTCTCCGTGATCATGCCGGTTGAAGACATGCCGCACGATGCCAATGGCACCCCGGTAGACGTCGTCCTCAACCCGTTGGGCGTACCTTCGCGTATGAACGTTGGTCAGATCCTTGAAACCCACCTGGGCCTCGCGGCGAAAGGTCTGGGCGAGAAGATCAACCGTATGATCGAAGAGCAGCGCAAGGTCGCAGACCTGCGTAAGTTCCTGCACGAGATCTACAACGAGATCGGCGGTCGCAACGAAGAGCTGGACACCTTCTCCGACCAGGAAATCCTGGATCTGGCGAAGAACCTGCGCGGCGGCGTTCCAATGGCTACCCCGGTGTTCGACGGTGCCAAGGAAAGCGAAATCAAGGCCATGCTGAAACTGGCAGACCTGCCAGAAAGCGGCCAGATGCAGCTGTTCGACGGCCGTACCGGCAACAAGTTTGAGCGCCCGGTTACTGTTGGCTACATGTACATGCTGAAGCTGAACCACTTGGTAGACGACAAGATGCACGCTCGTTCTACCGGTTCGTACAGCCTGGTTACCCAGCAGCCGCTGGGTGGTAAGGCTCAGTTCGGTGGTCAGCGTTTCGGGGAGATGGAGGTCTGGGCACTGGAAGCATACGGTGCTGCTTACACTCTGCAAGAAATGCTCACAGTGAAGTCGGACGATGTGAACGGTCGGACCAAGATGTACAAAAACATCGTGGACGGCGATCACCGTATGGAGCCGGGCATGCCCGAGTCTTTCAACGTGTTGATCAAAGAAATTCGTTCCCTCGGCATCGATATCGATCTGGAAACCGAATAACACGTGACGCGAATCGAGAGCGGGGCTGTTTAGCCCGCTCTCTGCTCCGCCAGGAGGAAAGGCCTTGAAAGACCTACTGAATTTGCTGAAAAACCAGGGTCAAGTCGAAGAGTTCGACGCCATCCGTATTGGGTTGGCATCGCCTGAGATGATCCGTTCGTGGTCGTTCGGTGAAGTTAAAAAGCCGGAAACCATCAACTACCGTACGTTCAAACCAGAGCGTGACGGCCTGTTCTGCGCCAAGATCTTTGGCCCGGTAAAGGATTACGAGTGCCTGTGCGGTAAGTACAAGCGCTTGAAGCACCGTGGTGTGATCTGCGAGAAGTGCGGCGTTGAAGTTGCACTGGCCAAGGTTCGTCGTGAGCGCATGGCGCACATCGAGCTGGCTTCGCCGGTTGCCCACATCTGGTTCCTGAAATCACTGCCGTCCCGTATCGGCTTGCTGATGGACATGACCCTGCGTGATATCGAGCGCGTTCTCTACTTCGAGAGCTATGTCGTTATCGATCCAGGCATGACCACCCTTGAAAAGGGTCAGCTGCTGAACGACGAGCAGTACTTCGAAGCGCTGGAAGAGTTCGGCGACGATTTCGATGCCCGCATGGGTGCCGAAGCTGTCCGCGAACTGCTGCACGCCATCGACCTGGAACACGAGATTGGCCGTCTGCGTGAAGAAATTCCGCAAACCAACTCCGAAACCAAGATCAAGAAACTGTCCAAGCGTCTGAAGTTGATGGAAGCCTTCCAGGGTTCCGGCAACTTGCCAGAGTGGATGGTGCTGACCGTTCTGCCGGTTCTGCCGCCAGACCTGCGTCCGCTGGTGCCGTTGGATGGTGGTCGCTTCGCGACTTCCGACCTCAACGACCTGTACCGTCGCGTGATCAACCGTAACAACCGCTTGAAGCGTCTGCTCGACCTGTCTGCTCCGGACATCATCGTGCGCAACGAAAAGCGTATGTTGCAGGAAGCTGTCGATGCCCTGCTCGACAACGGTCGTCGTGGCCGCGCTATCACCGGTTCGAACAAGCGTCCTCTGAAATCCCTGGCTGACATGATCAAGGGTAAGCAGGGTCGTTTCCGTCAGAACTTGCTCGGTAAGCGTGTTGACTACTCCGGTCGTTCGGTAATTACCGTAGGCCCGACCCTGCGTCTGCACCAGTGCGGTCTGCCGAAGAAGATGGCTCTCGAGCTGTTCAAGCCGTTCATTTTCGGCAAGCTGGAAATGCGTGGTCTCGCGACCACCATCAAAGCTGCCAAGAAAATGGTCGAGCGCGAGCTGCCAGAGGTTTGGGACGTTCTCGCTGAAGTGATCCGTGAACACCCGGTTCTCCTCAACCGTGCACCGACCCTTCACCGTCTGGGTATCCAGGCGTTTGAACCAGTACTGATCGAAGGTAAGGCTATCCAGCTGCACCCGCTGGTCTGTGCTGCGTACAACGCCGACTTCGACGGCGACCAAATGGCCGTGCACGTACCGCTGACGCTGGAAGCCCAGCTGGAAGCGCGTGCGTTGATGATGTCGACCAACAACATTCTGTCGCCAGCCAACGGTGAGCCAATCATCGTTCCGTCGCAGGACGTTGTATTGGGTCTGTACTACATGACTCGTGAAGCGATCAACGCCAAGGGCGAAGGTCGTGTGTTCGCGGATCTGCAGGAAGTTGACCGTGTGTTCCGTGCCGGCGAAGCCGCACTGCACGCCAAGGTTAAAGTCCGCATCCACGAAACCATCAACGATCGTGACGGTGGCAGCGTCAAGAACACCCGTATCGTCGACACCACTGTCGGCCGTGCGCTGCTGTTCCAGGTTGTTCCACCTGGCCTGTCGTACGACGTGGTCAACCAGCCAATGAAGAAAAAGGCGATCTCCAAGCTGATCAACCAGTGCTACCGCGTGGTTGGTTTGAAAGAGACCGTTATCTTCGCTGACCAGTTGATGTACACCGGTTTTGCTTATTCGACCATTTCCGGCGTTTCCATCGGTGTTAACGACTTCGTTATCCCGGACGAGAAAGCCGCCATCATCGGTGCTGCCACCGATGAAGTGAAAGAGATCGAAAGCCAGTACGCCTCCGGCCTGGTAACCCAGGGCGAGAAGTACAACAAAGTGATCGACCTTTGGTCCAAGGCCAACGACGAAGTGTCGAAGGCGATGATGTCGAACCTTTCGAAAGAGCGTGTTATCGACCGTCATGGCGTGGAAGTCGATCAAGAGTCGTTCAACTCGATGTACATGATGGCCGACTCGGGCGCACGGGGTTCTGCTGCGCAGATCCGTCAGCTCGCCGGTATGCGTGGCCTGATGGCCAAGCCGGACGGTTCCATCATCGAAACGCCGATTACTGCGAACTTCCGTGAAGGTTTGAGCGTACTTCAGTACTTCATCTCGACTCACGGTGCTCGTAAAGGTCTGGCGGATACCGCGTTGAAAACCGCTAACTCCGGTTACCTGACTCGTCGTCTGGTAGACGTTGCGCAAGACTTGGTTGTGACTGAAGTTGACTGCGGCACCGAACACGGTCTGCTGATGACTCCGCACATCGAAGGCGGCGACGTTGTAGAACCGTTGGGTGAGCGCGTACTGGGTCGAGTAATCGCCCGTGACGTATTCAAGCCAGGTACCGAGGAAGTCATCGTTCCTGCCGGCACCCTGGTAGACGAGAAGTGGGTCGAGTTCATCGAACTCAACAGCATCGACGAAGTGATTGTTCGCTCGCCGATCAGCTGCGAAACCCGCTACGGCATTTGCGCCAAGTGCTACGGCCGTGACTTGGCTCGTGGTCACCAGGTGAACATCGGTGAAGCGGTCGGCGTTATCGCTGCCCAGTCCATCGGTGAGCCGGGTACCCAGCTCACCATGCGTACGTTCCACATCGGTGGTGCGGCAAGCCGGACCTCCGCAGCCGACAGCGTTCAGGTGAAGAATGGCGGTACCGTCCGTCTGCACAACCTGAAGCACGTTGAGCGAGTGGATGGCCACCTGGTTGCTGTGTCCCGTTCCGGTGAGCTGGCAATCGCTGATGACTACGGTCGTGAGCGCGAGCGTTACAAGCTGCCGTACGGTGCTGTGATTTCGGTTAAAGAAGGTGACAAGGTCGACGCTGGCGCAATCGTGGCCAAGTGGGATCCGCACACTCACCCAATCGTTACCGAAATGAAAGGTACCGTGACCTACGTGGGCATGGAAGAAGGCATCACGATCAAGCGTCAGACTGACGAATTGACCGGTATGACCAACATTGAAGTACTCGACGCCAAAGATCGTCCAGCTGCAGGCAAAGATATCCGTCCTGCCGTGAAGATGGTTGATGACAACGGCAAGGATCTGTTGCTGCCAGGCACTGACGTTATCGCTCAGTACTTCCTGCCAGCCAACGCCCTGGTCGGTGTTGCGGATGGTGCGAAGATCGCGATCGGTGATGTTATCGCTCGTATCCCGCAAGAAACTTCGAAGACCCGTGACATCACCGGTGGTCTGCCGCGTGTTGCCGACTTGTTCGAAGCTCGTCGTCCGAAAGAAGCGTCGATTCTGGCTGAAGTCAGCGGCACCATCGCGTTCGGTAAAGAGACCAAGGGCAAGCGCCGCCTGGTTATCACCCCGAACGACGGTAGCGATCCGTACGAAGAGCTGATTCCGAAGTGGCGTCACCTGAACGTCTTCGAAGGCGAACAGGTAAACCGCGGCGAAGTTATCTCCGACGGCCCGAGCGATCCACACGACATCCTGCGTCTGCTGGGTGTGAGTGCGCTGGCCAAGTACATCGTTAACGAGATCCAGGACGTTTACCGTCTGCAAGGCGTGAAGATCAACGATAAGCACATCGAGACCATCCTGCGTCAGATGCTGCGTAAAGTTGAAATCGCTGAATCCGGCGATTCGAGTTTCATCAAGGGCGACCAGATGGAACTGACTCACGTACTGGTAGAGAACGAGCGCCTGGCGAACGACGAGAAATTCGTTTCCAAGTTCACTCGTGTGTTGCTGGGTATCACCAAGGCGTCGTTGTCCACTGAGTCGTTCATCTCGGCGGCCTCCTTCCAGGAGACCACTCGCGTACTGACCGAAGCAGCGGTAACCGGCAAGCGCGATTACCTGCGCGGCCTGAAAGAAAACGTGGTTGTGGGTCGTCTGATCCCGGCCGGTACCGGTTTGGCCTACCACAGCGAGCGTAAGCGTCGCCGTGAACTCGACAAGCCGTTGCGCGTAAGCGCCAGTGAAGTGGAAGCTGCACTGACCGAAGCGCTGAACTCAAGCGGTAACTGAGTTCTGCGGTAAATAAGACCGGGCCCTGGCAGCCCCGTTCGTCGGATCGAGACAGATTTGTCCCGGTTCGATGGAAGGGGAGGTCGGGGCCTTGCCTTGACTGGGGACAAGATCCTCTTTAGACTCTTGTACCCCTAAATTTGGCGGGAATTCGTTCCTGCCATTTTGCTTTTCTTGCAAGACAATAGCGTCGCAAGACAACAGTGGAGCTAGTAGATGGCAACTATCAACCAGCTGGTACGTCAGCCGCGTAAGCGTATCGTCGAGAAATCCGACGTGCCTGCGCTGCAGAACTGCCCGCAACGTCGTGGCGTATGCACTCGCGTGTATACCACTACGCCGAAAAAACCTAACTCGGCACTGCGTAAAGTATGCCGTGTGCGCCTGACCAACGGTTTCGAGGTTTCCTCGTACATCGGCGGTGAAGGTCACAACCTGCAAGAGCACAGCGTGGTACTGATCCGCGGCGGTCGTGTAAAAGACTTGCCAGGTGTTCGTTACCACACCGTACGCGGCTCCTTGGATACTTCCGGCGTTAAAGGTCGTAACCAGGGTCGTTCGAAGTACGGTACCAAGAAGCCTAAGTAGTAGCGGCTTTTTGTAAAACTGAATCATCTTATTTTCTGAGTCGATAAGAGTAAGGTCGGAGGCGTCCCGAAAGGGCACCGATTCCGAGCGAACCTGAAGACCGTTTGAGGGCTTATCCATGCCAAGAAGACGCGTAGCAGCCAAGCGCGAAGTGCTTGACGATCCAAAATACGGAAGCCAAATCCTGGCCAAGTTCATGAACCACGTAATGGAAAGCGGCAAGAAAGCCGTTGCCGAGCGTATCGTTTATGGCGCGCTGGAAAAGGTTAAAGAACGCAAGAACAGCGACCCCCTGGAAATCTTCGAGAAAGCTCTCGACGCCATCGCTCCGCTGGTCGAAGTGAAGTCGCGCCGTGTAGGCGGTGCTACTTACCAGGTTCCGGTTGAAGTTCGCCCGTCCCGTCGTAACGCTTTGGCAATGCGCTGGTTGGTAGACTTCGCCCGTAAGCGCGGCGAGAAGTCTATGGCCCTGCGTTTGGCTGGCGAACTGTTGGACGCTGCTGAAGGTAAAGGTGCTGCTGTTAAGAAGCGTGAAGACGTGCACCGTATGGCTGAAGCCAACAAAGCTTTCTCGCACTACCGCTTCTAATTCTAGCTTCACTAATTTTGCGAGGGCTTTATGGCTCGTACTACTCCGATTAGCCGCTACCGTAACATCGGTATCGTTGCTCACGTGGATGCTGGTAAAACCACCACCACCGAGCGCGTACTGTTTTACACCGGCAAAAGTCACAAAATGGGCGAGGTGCATGACGGCGCCGCGACCACAGACTGGATGGTTCAGGAGCAGGAGCGTGGTATTACCATTACTTCTGCTGCTATTACCGCCTTCTGGAAAGGTTCCGAGAAGCAGTACAAGGACGAGCACCGCTTCAACGTAATCGATACCCCAGGCCACGTAGACTTCACCATTGAAGTTGAGCGTTCCCTGCGTGTACTCGACGGCGCTGTCGTTGTGTTCTGCGGTACTTCGGGTGTTGAGCCTCAGTCGGAAACCGTATGGCGTCAGGCCAACAAGTACGGCGTTCCACGTCTTGTTTACGTAAACAAGATGGACCGTGCTGGTGCCAACTTCCTGCGCGTGATCGGTCAGATCAAACAGCGTCTGGGTCACACTCCGGTGCCAATCCAGTTGGCTATCGGTTCCGAAGACAACTTCCAGGGTCAGATCGATCTGATCAACATGGAAGCTGTTTACTGGAATGACGCTGACAAAGGCATGGTTCCTGTTCGTAAGCCTATCCCTGCAGAACTGCAGGAGCTGGCTGACGAGTGGCGTAACAACATGGTTGAGGCTGCTGCTGAAGCCAGCGAAGAGCTGATGAACAAGTACCTCGAAGGTGAAGAACTCACCAACGTGGAAATCAAGGCCGCTCTGCGTCAGCGTACTATCGCTGGTGAGATCGTTCTGGCTGTTTGCGGTTCTTCCTTCAAGAACAAGGGTGTTCCCCTGGTTCTCGACGCCGTTATCGACTACCTGCCTGCTCCAACCGACATTCCTGCTATCAAGGGTACCAACCCTGATAACGAGGAAGAAGAGATGGAGCGTCACGCCGATGACAGCGAGCCGTTCTCGGCTCTGGCGTTCAAGATCGCTACTGACCCATTCGTGGGTACTTTGACCTTCGTCCGCGTTTACTCGGGCGTGTTGGCCTCCGGCGACGGCGTGATCAACTCGGTTAAAGGCAAGAAAGAGCGTGTGGGTCGTATGGTGCAAATGCACGCAAACGCCCGTGAAGAGATCAAGGAAGTACGCGCTGGTGACATCGCGGCCCTGATCGGCATGAAGGACGTCACCACTGGTGAGACCTTGTGCGACGCTGCCAAGCCAATCATCCTGGTTCGCATGGACTTCCCGGAGCCGGTTATTTCGGTTGCCGTTGAGCCTAAGACCAAGGATGACCAGGAAAAAATGGGTATCGCTCTGGGCAAGCTTGCTCAGGAAGATCCATCTTTCCGCGTCAAGACTGATGAAGAGACTGGTCAAACGATCATCTCCGGCATGGGCGAGCTTCACCTGGACATCCTGGTTGACCGGATGCGCCGTGAGTTCAACGTCGAAGCCAACATCGGTAAGCCTCAGGTTTCCTATCGTGAGCGCATCACGAAGAACTGCGAAATCGAAGGCAAATTCGTTCGTCAGTCCGGCGGTCGTGGCCAGTTCGGCCATTGCTGGATCCGTTTTGCTCCTGCTGATGAAGGTCAGGAAGGTCTGCAATTCGTGAACGAAGTAGTGGGCGGTGTTGTTCCTAAGGAATACATCCCGGCTATCCAGAAGGGTATCGAAGAGCAGATGAAGAACGGTGTTGTTGCCGGCTATCCGCTCATCGGCCTGAAGGCGACCGTTTTTGACGGTTCTTACCACGACGTCGACTCCAACGAGATGGCGTTTAAGGTGGCTGCTTCCATGGCTACCAAGCAACTGGCCCAGAAGGGCGGTGGTGAGTTGCTTGAGCCAATCATGGCAGTAGAAGTCGTTACGCCTGAAGACTACATGGGTGACGTGATGGGCGACCTTAACCGTCGTCGCGGCATGATCTTGGGTATGGAAGATACGGTTTCCGGCAAAGTGATTCGTGCCGAGGTTCCGTTGGGCGAGATGTTCGGTTATGCGACCGACGTTCGTTCCATGTCTCAGGGTCGCGCAAGCTACTCTATGGAATTCAAAAAATACAACACAGCTCCGGCGCACATCGCTGAAACTGTATCCAAAAAACAAGGCTGATTCAGTCCTTTAGGCAAGGAGTTAATTGTCGTGGCTAAAGAAAAATTTGATCGTTCCCTACCGCACGTAAACGTTGGCACTATCGGCCACGTTGACCACGGTAAAACCACTCTGACCGCTGCTCTGACTCGCGTCTGCTCCGAAGTTTTCGGTTCGGCTCGTGTTGACTTCGACAAGATCGACAGCGCACCAGAAGAAAAAGCTCGTGGTATCACCATCAACACCGCGCACGTTGAATACAACTCGCTGATCCGTCACTACGCTCACGTTGACTGCCCAGGTCACGCTGACTATGTGAAGAACATGATCACCGGTGCTGCCCAGATGGACGGCGCGATCCTGGTTTGCTCGGCCGCTGATGGTCCGATGCCACAAACCCGTGAGCACATCCTGCTGTCCCGTCAGGTAGGCGTTCCGTACATCGTGGTTTTCCTGAACAAGGCTGACCTGGTAGACGACGCTGAGCTGCTGGAACTGGTTGAGATGGAAGTGCGCGATCTGCTGAGCACTTACGACTTCCCAGGCGACGACACTCCGATCATCATCGGTTCTGCTCGTATGGCTCTGGACGGTCTTGACGACAACGAAATGGGCACCACTGCCGTTCGTAAACTGGTTGAGACTCTGGACAGCTACATCCCAGATCCAGTTCGTGTTATCGACAAGCCGTTCCTGATGCCAATCGAAGACGTATTCTCGATCTCCGGTCGTGGTACTGTTGTGACTGGTCGTATCGAGCGCGGTATCGTTAAGGTTCAAGATCCACTGGAAATCGTTGGTCTGCGTGACACTACCGTCACCACCTGCACCGGTGTTGAAATGTTCCGTAAACTGCTCGACGAAGGTCGTGCAGGCGAGAACTGCGGCGTTCTGCTGCGTGGTACCAAGCGTGACGACGTTGAGCGTGGCCAGGTTCTGGTCAAGCCAGGTTCGGTTAAGCCGCACACTACCTTCGAAGCTGAAGTGTACGTGTTGAGCAAAGAAGAAGGCGGTCGTCACACTCCGTTCTTCAAAGGCTACCGTCCACAGTTCTACTTCCGGACCACTGACGTGACCGGTAACTGCGAACTGCCGGAAGGCGTTGAAATGGTAATGCCAGGCGACAACATCAAAATGGTTGTCACCCTGATCAAAACCATCGCAATGGAAGATGGTCTGCGTTTCGCTATCCGTGAAGGCGGTCGTACCGTCGGCGCTGGCGTCGTAGCCAAAATCATCGCTTAATAAGTGATGACTTGAAAAAGCCCCCGCTCAGCGGGGGCTTTTTTATTGAGTTGACACCCATATGGGGCGTCTATAGAATTGCGCCTCCTTTTAACGGGCGTGTTGCGCTCGCTGGGAATAGCAGCCGGAGTCTGAAATCCAATGGCAAATCAGCAAATTCGTATCAGGTTGAAGGCTTTTGACCACAAACTGATCGACCAATCCACCCAGGAAATCGTGGAAACCGCGAAACGTACTGGTGCTCAAGTGCGTGGTCCAATTCCACTGCCTACCCGTAAAGAGCGGTTCACCGTTCTGGTCTCCCCGCACGTCAACAAAGACGCGCGTGACCAGTACGAGATCCGTACTCATAAGCGCGTGCTGGACATCGTCCTGCCAACGGATAAAACCGTTGATGCACTTATGAAGCTTGATCTGGCGGCCGGTGTGGAAGTACAGATCAGCCTCGGCTAAGACTTGGGTCTTAGTCGTGTAACGCTCTGAAATGGGCGGCCATAGCGGGTGAAAGCCCCGTACACTCATGAGGTTTACAACATGACTATTGGTGTAGTCGGTCGTAAATGCGGTATGACCCGTATTTTCACCGAAGAAGGTGTCTCCATTCCGGTCACGGTCATTGAGATCGAACCGAATCGCGTCACCCAGTTTAAAACTGAAGAAACCGATGGCTATCGTGCAGTGCAAGTCACTGTCGGCGAGCGTCGTGCTTCGCGTGTGACTGCTGCTCAAGCAGGTCACTTCGCTAAAGCAAACGTTGCAGCTGGTCGTACTGTCATGGAGTTCCGTCTTGAAGACGGCGACTACCAGGCTGGCGATCTGATCAACGCTGAAATCTTCGCCGCTGGTCAACTGGTTGATGTAACCGGTCAGTCCAAGGGTAAAGGCTTCCAGGGTACGATCAAGCGTTGGAATTTCCGTGGCCAAGACAACACTCACGGTAACTCCGTTTCCCACCGCGTCCCGGGCTCTATTGGCCAGTGCCAGACTCCTGGTCGTGTATTCAAGGGCAAAAAAATGTCCGGTCATATGGGCGCTGAGCGCGTGACCGTGCAGTCCCTCGAAGTAGTGCGCGTCGACGCTGAACGCAATCTGTTGTTGGTCAAGGGTGCTGTTCCTGGCGCTACTGGCGGCAACCTGGTTGTACGTCCAGCGGCCAAGGCTCGCGGTTAAGGGGAAGCTGACATGCAATTAAACGTAAATGACGCTCAAGCGATCGAAGTTTCCGAACTGACATTTGGCGGCGAATTCAACGAGACGCTGGTTCACCAAGCAGTCGTGGCCTACATGGCCGGCGGCCGTCAAGGTAGCAAGCAGCAAAAGACCCGTTCCGACGTTCGTGGTGGCGGTAAGCGCCCTTGGCGTCAGAAAGGTACTGGCCGCGCTCGTGCCGGTACTATCCGTAGCCCAATCTGGCGTGGCGGCGGTACCACTTTCGCAGCACGTCCACAGGATCACACCCAGAAGCTCAACAAGAAGATGTATCGCGCAGCACTGCGCTCCATCCTTGCTGAACTCGTGCGTACTGATCGTCTGGTCGTGGTTCAGGACTTCGCTGTTGAAGCGCCGAAAACCAAAGATCTGCTGAACAAGCTGAACGGCATGGGCCTGACTGACGTCCTGATCGTGTCTGAAGCTGTTGATCAGAACCTGTACCTGGCTGCTCGCAACCTGCCACACGTTGATGTACGTGACGTGCAAGGTTCCGATCCAGTTAGTCTGATCGCATACGACAAGGTGTTGATCACCGTGTCGGCCGTGAAGAAATTCGAGGAGCTGCTGGGATGAACCAGGAACGCGTATTTAAAGTTCTGCTTGGCCCGCACGTTTCCGAAAAGGCTACGGTTCTGGCTGACAAGAAAGGCCAGTTCGTTTTCAAGGTTGCAACTGACGCAACCAAGCTGGAAATCAAGAAGGCCGTCGAAAGCCTGTTCAGCGTGAAAGTAGAGCGTGTTACTACCCTGAATGTTCTGGGTAAGAGCAAGCGCACTGCTCGCGGTCTGGGCAAGCGTAATGACTGGAAGAAGGCAGTTATCTCCCTTCAGCCAGGCCAAGATCTCGATTTCAGCAGCAGTGCTGAGTAAGGAAGGGGTGCATCATGGCAATCGTTAAATGCAAACCGACTTCCCCTGGCCGCCGTTTTGTGGTCAAGGTGGTCAACCAGGAGCTGCATAAAGGCGCTCCTCACGCACCGCTGCTCGAGAAGAAATCGAAGACTGGTGGTCGTAACAACAATGGTCGTATTACCACTCGTCACATCGGTGGTGGCCATAAGCAGCATTATCGTCTGGTCGACTTCCGTCGCAACGACAAAGATGGCATCGCTGCCACTGTCGAGCGTATCGAATACGATCCAAACCGTACTGCTCACATCGCTCTGCTGCTGTACGCAGATGGCGAGCGTCGCTACATCATCGCCCCTAAAGGCGTGAGTGCTGGTGACCAGCTGATCGCAGGTGCTTTGGCACCGATCAAGCCGGGCAACGCTCTGCAACTGCGCAACATTCCAGTTGGTAGCACCGTACACGGCATCGAATTGAAGCCGGGTAAAGGCGCGCAAATCGCTCGTTCCGCTGGTGCTTCGGCTCAGCTGATCGCTCGTGAAGGTGTCTACGTGACCCTGCGTCTGCGCTCTGGTGAAATGCGTAAAGTATTGGCTGAATGCCGTGCGACCCTGGGCGAAGTCTCGAACTCCGAGCACAGCCTGCGTTCGCTGGGTAAAGCTGGTGCCAAACGCTGGCGTGGCGTTCGCCCAACCGTTCGTGGTGTTGCCATGAACCCGGTTGACCACCCACACGGTGGTGGTGAAGGTCGTACCTCTGGTGGTCGTCATCCGGTATCGCCATGGGGCTTCCCGACTAAGGGCGCGAAGACTCGTGGTAATAAGCGTACCGACAAAATGATCGTCCGTCGTCGCAAGTAAATAGAGGGATACGACAGTGCCACGTTCTCTGAAAAAAGGTCCTTTTATTGATCTTCACCTACTGAAGAAGATCGAAGTGGCGGCGGAAAAGAACGATCGCAAACCGGTGAAAACCTGGTCGCGTCGTTCGATGATCCTGCCACAAATGGTCGGTCTGACCATTGCAGTGCATAACGGTCGTCAACATGTTCCAGTTCTCGTGAACGAAGACATGGTCGGCCACAAACTAGGCGAGTTTGCCGGTACCCGCACATATCGTGGGCACGTGGCAGACAAGAAAGCCAAGCGTTAAGGGGTAAGGAACGATGGAAGTAGCCGCTAAGTTGTCGGGCGCTCGAATCTCCGCCCAGAAAGCCCGCTTGGTCGCCGACCAGATCCGCGGGAAGAAGGTGGGCGAAGCGCTCAACCTGTTGGCTTTCAGCAGTAAGAAAGCCGCCGAGATCATCAAGAAAGTGCTGGAGTCGGCCGTAGCCAACGCCGAGCACAACGAAGGCGCAGACGTTGATGACCTGAAGGTCAGCACCGTTTTCGTCAACGAAGGGCGTTCGCTGAAGCGCATCATGCCTCGTGCCAAAGGCCGAGCTGATCGCATCGTCAAGCGGTCTTGCCATATCACTGTCAAGGTTGCTGACAAGTAACGGAGTCGAAGAGATGGGTCAGAAAGTACATCCCATTGGCATTCGCCTGGGAATCGTCAAGGAGCACACCTCCGTCTGGTACGCAGACGGTCGGACTTATGCGGACTACTTGTTCGCTGATCTGAAGGTGCGTGAGTATCTCCAAGACAAACTAAAAAGCGCGTCCGTGAGCCGTATCGATATCCATCGTCCTGCTCAAACTGCACGTATCACCATCCACACCGCTCGTCCAGGTATCGTTATCGGGAAGAAAGGTGAAGATGTTGAGAAACTGCGTCAGGACCTGACCAAGCAAATGGGTGTGCCTGTGCACATCAATATCGAAGAGATCCGCAAGCCGGAGCTCGACGGTATGCTGGTTGCGCAGAGCGTAGCTCAGCAGCTGGAGCGTCGCGTAATGTTCCGTCGCGCTATGAAGCGCGCAGTACAGAACGCCATGCGCATTGGTGCCAAAGGCATCAAAATCCAAGTGAGCGGTCGTCTCGGCGGTGCTGAAATCGCACGTACTGAATGGTATCGCGAAGGTCGTGTGCCACTGCACACCCTGCGTGCCGACATCGACTATGCCAACTACGAAGCTCACACCACCTACGGTGTGATCGGTGTAAAGGTTTGGATCTTCAAAGGCGAAGTAATTGGTGGTCGCCAAGAAGAACTGAAACCACAAGCACCAGCGCCTCGTAAAAAAGCTGCTAAGTAAGGGGTACGCCAAATGTTGCAACCAAAGCGTACGAAGTTCCGCAAGCAGATGACAGGCCACAACCGTGGTCTGGCTCAGCGCGGTAGCAAAGTCAGCTTCGGCGAATATGCGCTGAAGTCTGTAGCTCGTGGTCGTCTCACCGCTCGTCAGATCGAGTCAGCGCGTCGTGCACTGACCCGTCACGTTAAACGTGGCGGCAAGATCTGGATCCGTGTATTCCCGGACAAGCCTATCTCCAAAAAGCCCCTCGAAGTTCGGATGGGTAAAGGTAAGGGTAACGTGGAATATTGGGTTGCCCAGATTCAGCCAGGCAAAGTCCTGTATGAAATCGAGGGTGTTACTGAAGAGCTGGCGCGTGAGGCTTTCGCCCTGGCTGCTGCAAAGCTGCCGCTCGCCACCTCCTTTGTTAAACGGACGGTGATGTGATGAAAGCGAATGAACTTCGTGAAAAATCCGCACAGCAGCTGAACGAGCAACTGCTCGGCCTGCTGCGCGACCAGTTCAATCTGCGTATGCAGAAAGCAACTGGCCAGTTGGGGCAGTCTCATCTGCTCTCGCAAGTTAAGCGTGACATTGCTCGCGTGAAGACTGTGCTCAACCAGCAGGCAGGTAAGTGATCATGGCTGAAGCCGAAAAGACTGTCCGTACGCTGACTGGCCGTGTTGTCAGCGACAAGATGGACAAAACCATCACCGTTTTGATCGAGCGTCGCGTTAAGCACCCGATCTACGGTAAATACGTTAAGCGTTCGACTAAGCTGCACGCGCACGACGAAACCAACCAGTGCCACATCGGCGACAAAGTCACTATTCGTGAAACTCGTCCGTTGGCCAAGACCAAGTCTTGGGCCCTGGTTGATGTTCTCGAACGCGCTGTGGAAGTCTAAGGACTAGGGGTCGGAGAAATTATATGATTCAGACTCAATCCATGCTCGATGTGGCCGATAACAGCGGCGCACGCCGCGTTATGTGCATCAAGGTGCTGGGTGGCTCCCATCGTCGTTACGCTGGTATCGGTGACATCATCAAAGTTACCGTGAAGGAAGCAATTCCTCGCGGTAAAGTGAAAAAAGGCCAAGTGATGACTGCTGTTGTAGTCCGCACTCGTCACGGCGTACGCCGTGCAGATGGCTCCATTATCCGCTTTGATGGCAACGCTGCTGTTCTTCTGAACAACAAGCAAGAGCCGATCGGCACCCGTATCTTTGGGCCAGTGACCCGTGAACTTCGTACTGAGAAGTTCATGAAGATCGTCTCGCTCGCCCCAGAAGTGCTGTAAGGAGATCCGACATGCAAAAGATTCGTCGTGACGACGAGATCATCGTGATCGCCGGCAAAGACAAAGGTAAGCGCGGTAAGGTGCTGAAGGTTCTTGCTGATGACCGTCTGGTCGTTGGTGGTCTGAACCTGGTCAAGCGTCATACCAAGCCTAACCCGATGTCGGGCGTACAAGGCGGTATCGTCGAGAAAGAAGCGCCACTGCACGCTTCTAACGTCGCCATCTTCAACGGCGAAACCAACAAGGCTGACCGCGTTGGTTTCAAAGTAGAAGACGGTAAGAAAATTCGTGTCTTCAAGTCGACCCAAAAAGCGGTTGATGCTTGAACACTGCTAGGTAGAAGACCATGGCACGACTAAAAGAGATTTACCGGAAGGAAATCGCACCGAAACTTAAGGAAGAACTTAAGCTTTCGAACGTGATGGAAGTTCCGCGCGTTACCAAAATCACCCTGAACATGGGTCTGGGCGAAGCGATCGGCGACAAAAAAGTCATCGAGCACGCTGTTGCTGACCTGGAAAAGATCACCGGCCAAAAAGTCGTTGTGACCTACGCTCGTAAATCCATCGCTGGCTTTAAAGTCCGTGAAGGATGGCCGATCGGCGTCAAAGTGACTCTGCGCCGTGAGCGTATGTACGAATTCCTGGATCGTCTGCTGTCGATCTCCCTGCCTCGGGTCCGCGACTTCCGCGGCCTGAATGCCAAGTCCTTCGATGGTCGTGGTAACTACAGCATGGGCGTTAAAGAGCAGATCATCTTCCCGGAAATCGACTACGACAAGATCGATGCTCTCCGCGGTCTGGACATCACCCTGACCACCACTGCCAAGAACGATGATGAAGGCCGCGCTCTGCTGCGTGCGTTCAAATTCCCGTTCCGCAACTGATTGGAGTAGGACCATGGCCAAGATGAGCATGAAAAACCGCGAGCTGAAGCGTCAGCTCACGGTTGCCAAGTACGCCAAGAAGCGTGCAGCACTGAAAGCAATCATCGTTGATCTGAACGCAAGTCCAGAAGCGCGTTGGGAAGCTACAGTTGCTCTGCAGAAGCAGCCACGTGACGCAAGCGCTTCGCGCATGCGTAACCGCTGCCGCCTGACCGGTCGTCCACACGGCGTTTACCGCAAGTTCGGCCTCGGCCGTAACAAACTGCGTGAAGCGGCAATGCGTGGTGACGTACCAGGTCTGGTTAAAGCCAGCTGGTAAGTACGTTCGAAGTCTCGGTGGCCAGGATCGCAAGATACTGACCACCGGTGGCCTAGAATCTGGAACAAGCCCCTTTTGGGGCTTGTTTCATTTCCGGAGTGTGTCTAAAATACGCGGCTCGCCTGAGCCCGTGTGTTTTGTGCTCGGAGATTCTCGGCGACACGTAATGGCCGCAAGGCTAATTTTTTTGTATTAGGAGCGTCTAGCCATGAGTATGCAGGACCCGTTAGCGGACATGCTAACTCGTATCCGTAATGCCCAGATGGCTGAAAAGTCCGTCGTAAGCATGCCATCTTCCACGTTGAAGGTTGCTGTTGCCAAAGTCCTGAAAGACGAAGGCTACATTGCGGGTTATCAGATCAGCAGCGAAATCAAACCACTGCTGTCCATCGAGCTGAAGTACTTCGAAGGCCGTCCGGTCATCGAAGAAGTGAAGCGCGTTAGCCGTCCAGGCCTGCGTCAGTACAAGTCCGTTGATGATCTGCCAAAAGTTCGTGGCGGTCTCGGTGTGTCTATCGTCTCCACCAACAAAGGTGTGATGACGGATCGTGCTGCGCGCGCTGCCGGTGTCGGCGGCGAAGTTCTTTGCACTGTGTTCTAAGGGGGGATAAGCATGTCACGCGTCGCTAAGAACCCCGTTAAGCTGCCAGCCGGTGTCGAAGTAAAATTCGCAGGCCAACAGCTTTCGGTGAAGGGTGCCAAGGGCACTCTGGAACTGAACATCCATTCGTCCGTTGAGATCGTTGAAGAAGCTGGTGAGCTGCGTTTCGCTGCTCGCAATGGCGATCAACAAACTCGCGCAATGGCCGGTACCACTCGTGCGTTGGTAAACAACATGGTCCAAGGCGTAAGCCAAGGCTTCGAGCGCAAGCTCCAGCTGGTCGGTGTTGGTTACAAAGCGCAAGCAAAAGGCACGGTTCTGAACCTGGCCCTTGGCTTCTCGCACCCAGTGGATTACGAACTGCCGGAAGGCATCACCGCTGAGACCCCTAGCCAAACCGATATCCTGATCAAGGGTATTGATAAGCAGCTGGTAGGTCAGGTGGCCGCTGAGATCCGCGACTTCCGTCCACCAGAGCCGTACAAAGGCAAAGGTGTGCGCTACGCGGACGAAGTCGTCCGTCGTAAAGAAGCCAAGAAGAAGTAGGGCATAGCAAATGACCGACAAAAAAGTTACTCGACTGCGTCGCGCTCGCAAAGCACGCCTGAAAATGCACGAACTCGAAGTCGTGCGTCTCTGCGTGTTCCGCTCGTCGCAGCACATCTACGCCCAGGTCATCTCGGCCGACGGCAACAAAGTCCTGGCAAGCGCCTCGACTTTGGATAAAGAACTGCGTGATGGTGCCACTGGCAACATCGACGCGGCCACTAAGGTTGGCCAGCTGGTCGCTACGCGTGCTAAGGCCGCCGGCGTCTCGCAAGTGGCTTTCGACCGCTCTGGCTTCAAGTACCACGGCCGCGTGAAAGCGCTGGCTGATGCTGCTCGTGAAGCTGGGCTGGAGTTCTAAGTTATGTCAAATAACGACCAAAAGCGCGACGAAGGCTACATTGAGAAGCTGGTTCAAGTTAACCGCGTAGCCAAAACCGTTAAAGGCGGCCGTATCTTCACTTTCACCGCGTTGACCGTGGTAGGTGATGGTAAAGGGCGCGTTGGCTTCGGCCGTGGCAAGTCACGTGAAGTGCCTGCTGCGATCCAGAAGGCAATGGAAGCTGCTCGTCGCAACATGATCCAAGTTGATCTGAACGGCACTACTCTGCAGTACGCAATGAAGTCCGCTCACGGCGCTTCGAAGGTGTACATGCAGCCTGCCTCTGAAGGTACCGGTATCATCGCTGGCGGCGCTATGCGTGCTGTCCTCGAAGTTGCTGGCGTTCAGAACGTTCTGGCCAAGTGCTACGGCTCGACTAACCCGGTAAACGTGGTTCACGCCACTTTCAAGGGTTTGAAAGCAATGCAGTCTCCTGAATCCATTGCCGCCAAGCGTGGCAAAAGCGTCAAGGAGATCTTCTGATCATGGCTACCGTTAAAGTAACGCTGATCAAAAGCATGACCGGCCGCATCCCTAACCACAAATTGTGCGTTAAGGGTTTGGGTCTGCGTCGCATCGGTCACACTGTAGAAGTACTTGATACTCCCGAGAATCGCGGGATGATCAACAAGGCTTACTACATGCTGCGTGTCGAGGGTTAATTCGATGAAACTCAATGATCTGAGTCCAGCGCCGGGTTCCCGTCGCGAAAAGCATCGTCCGGGCCGTGGTATTGGTAGTGGTTTGGGCAAGACCGGTGGCCGTGGCCACAAAGGTCAGTCCTCCCGCTCCGGTGGCACCATCGCTCCAGGCTTTGAAGGCGGTCAACAGCCGCTGCATCGTCGCCTGCCGAAGTTCGGTTTCGTTTCCCTGAAAGCCATGGACCGCGCAGAAGTGCGTCTGTCCGAGCTGGCCAAAGTGGAAGGCGACATCGTTACCGTGCAGACCCTGAAAGATGCCAACGTGATCAACGTCAACGTACAGCGTGTGAAAATCATGCTGTCCGGTGAAGTGACTCGCGCTGTCACTATCGGCAAGGGAATCGGCGCCACCAAAGGTGCGCGTTCGGCTATCGAAGCAGCTGGCGGCAAGTTCGAGGAATAAATGGCTAAGCAAGGTGCTCTCTCAGCGCTCGGCAAAGGCGGTATGTCTGAACTTTGGGCTCGTCTGCGTTTTCTGTTCCTGGCGATTATCGTCTACCGAATAGGCGCACACATCCCGGTTCCAGGTATCAACCCGGACCGACTCGCAGACCTGTTTCGACAGAATGAGGGGACCATTCTTAGCTTGTTCAACATGTTTTCCGGCGGCGCGCTGGAACGGATGAGCATCTTTGCACTGGGGATCATGCCGTACATCTCGGCATCGATCATCATGCAACTGATGACCGCCGTCAGTCCGCAGTTGGAGCAGTTGAAGAAGGAAGGTGAAGCTGGCCGTCGCAAGATAAGCCAGTACACCCGCTACGGCACTGTCATCCTCGCCCTGGTCCAGGCTATCGGCATGTCCGTTGGCCTGGCCGGGCAGGGTGTTGCGTTCACTGGTGACTTTGGCTTCCATTTCGTCGCGGTATCCACATTTGTGGCTGGTGCGATGTTCATGATGTGGCTGGGTGAGCAGATTACTGAGCGTGGTGTTGGTAACGGTATCTCGATGTTGATTTTCGCAGGTATCGTTGCCGGTCTTCCGAGAGCGATTGGGCAGTCTTTCGAGTCTGCACGTCAGGGTGATATCAATATCTTCGCCCTGGTTGCCATCGGTTTGTTGGCAGTAGCGATTATCGGTTTTGTGGTGTTCATTGAGCGTGGCCAGCGTCGTATTGCTGTTCACTACGCCAAGCGTCAGCAGGGCCGCAAGGTCTTTGCCGCGCAGACCAGCCACCTGCCGCTGAAAGTGAACATGGCCGGGGTTATTCCTGCCATTTTCGCGAGCAGCATTTTGCTGTTTCCGGCTTCGTTGGGTGCCTGGTTCGGTCAGTCTGAAGGTATGGGCTGGTTGCAGGACATCTCGCAGTCGATCGCTCCTGGTCAGCCGTTGAATATTCTGCTGTTTAGTGCAGGGATTATTTTCTTCTGCTTCTTCTATACGGCGTTGATGTTCAATCCGAAAGACGTAGCGGAAAACCTGAAGAAGTCCGGTGCCTTTATTCCGGGTATTCGTCCAGGTGAGCAGTCTGCGCGCTACATTGATGGCGTTCTGACTCGCTTGACCATGTTCGGTGCTCTATATATGACGGCCGTCTGCCTGTTGCCCCAGTTCCTGGTGGTTGCAGCAAACGTTCCGTTCTACCTTGGCGGGACCTCGTTGCTGATCGTCGTCGTGGTTGTGATGGACTTCATGTCCCAAGTACAATCGCACCTCGTTTCGCACCAGTACGAATCCCTGATGAAGAAAGCCAACCTGAAGGGTTACGGCAGCGGCATGTTGCGCTGAGTACCCATAAGGTTCGAGGAGTTGGTGATGAAAGTTCGTGCATCGGTGAAAAAGCTGTGCCGTAACTGCAAGATTATTCGCCGCGAAGGTGTTGTTCGAGTAATTTGCAGCGCGGAACCGCGTCACAAACAGCGCCAAGGCTGAGTGTGATCCGCTTGAAGCCCGGCAGCTAGTGCGCTGCCGGGTTGATTATTTGTTATTACAGCGATATTATCTCGCGCCCTATTTCTTGGCTTCCGGGGCGTAGGTAGCTGTCAATTGGAGTCCCACTGAATGGCCCGTATTGCAGGCGTTAACATTCCAGATAACAAGCACACTGTTATCTCGCTGACCTACATCTATGGTGTTGGTCGCACTACTGCGCAGAAAATTTGCGCAGACACTGGGGTAAACCCAGCCGCAAAGATCAAGGATCTGAGCGACGAGCAGATTGAGCTGTTGCGTGGCGAAGTGGCGAAGTTCACCACTGAAGGTGACCTGCGTCGCGAAATCAACATGAAAATCAAGCGTTTGATGGACCTCGGTTGCTACCGTGGTCTGCGTCATCGTCGTGGTCTTCCAGTACGCGGTCAGCGTACCAAGACTAACGCGCGTACCCGTAAAGGTCCGCGTAAGCCGATCCGCAAGTAATCGCCCACGCGAATCGACAGGAAATTAATCATGGCAAAACCTGCTGCTCGTCCTCGTAAAAAAGTTAAAAAGACAGTGGTTGATGGCATCGCCCACATCCATGCATCTTTTAACAACACAATCGTGACCATCACCGACCGTCAAGGTAACGCGCTTTCTTGGGCTACCTCCGGTGGTTCGGGTTTCCGCGGTTCCCGCAAGTCCACCCCGTTTGCTGCTCAAGTAGCTGCTGAACGTGCTGGTCAAGCTGCGCTGGAATATGGCCTGAAAAACCTCGACGTCAACGTCAAAGGTCCAGGTCCAGGTCGTGAGTCTGCTGTCCGTGCATTGAACGGCTGTGGCTATAAGATCGCCAGCATCACCGACGTGACGCCAATCCCGCACAACGGGTGCCGTCCGCCGAAGAAGCGCCGCGTGTAATCCAGGAGATTGTAAAGAATGGCTCGTTACATTGGTCCAAAATGCAAACTCGCTCGTCGTGAAGGCACCGATCTCTTTCTGAAGAGCGGCGTGCGCGCGATCGAATCGAAGTGCAACATTGAAGCAGCACCTGGTATCCACGGCCAACGCCGCGGTCGCCAGTCCGACTACGGCACCCAACTGCGTGAAAAGCAGAAGGTCCGTCGTATCTACGGCGTTCTCGAGCGTCAGTTCAGCGGCTACTACAAAGAAGCTGCTGGCAAGAAAGGTGCAACCGGTGAAAACCTGCTGCAACTGCTCGAATGCCGTCTGGACAACGTTGTATACCGTATGGGCTTTGGTTCGACTCGTGCCGAATCCCGTCAGCTGGTATCGCACAAATCCGTCAGCGTAAACGGCCAAACCGTTAACGTCCCGTCGTACCAGGTTCGTGCTGGTGACGTGGTCGCGATTCGCGAGAAAGCAAAAAATCAACTTCGCATTGTCCAAGCTCTCGATCTGTGTGCCCAACGTGGCCGCGTAGAATGGGTAGAAGTAGACACTGAGAAGAAGTCGGGCGTTTTCAAGAACGTTCCTGCTCGCAGTGATCTGTCCGCCGACATCAACGAAAGCCTGATTGTCGAGCTCTACTCCAAGTAAGGGCTAGAAAATAGGTGCATCCATGCAGATTTCGGTAAATGAGTTCCTGACACCCCGTCACATTGATGTGCAGGTTGTCAGTCCAACCCGCGCCAAGATCACTCTCGAGCCTCTCGAGCGTGGTTTTGGCCACACCCTGGGCAACGCGCTGCGCCGCATCCTGTTGTCCTCAATGCCCGGCTGTGCAGTAGTCGAGGCCGAGATTGACGGTGTGCTCCACGAGTACAGCGCCATCGAAGGTGTACAGGAAGACGTAATTGAAATCCTGTTGAACCTTAAAGGTCTGGCTATCAAGCTGCACGGCCGTGACGAAGTTACGCTGACCTTGTCGAAGAAGGGTTCGGGGGTGGTTACCGCTGCCGATATTCAGCTGGATCATGATGTCGAGATCGTTAATCCCGATCACGTAATCGCTAACCTGGCGTCTAACGGCGCCCTGAACATGAAGCTCACCGTAGCTCGTGGTCGTGGTTATGAACCGGCCGACTCGCGTCAGAGCGATGAAGACGAAAGCCGCAGCATTGGTCGCTTGCAGCTCGACTCTTCGTTCAGCCCGGTTCGCCGTATCGCATACGTGGTGGAAAACGCCCGTGTCGAACAGCGTACTAACCTGGACAAGCTGGTTATTGATCTGGAAACCAACGGTACTCTGGATCCTGAAGAGGCTATCCGCCGCGCTGCAACCATTCTGCAACAGCAGTTGGCTGCGTTCGTCGACCTCAAGGGTGACAGCGAACCAGTGGTAATCGAGCAGGAAGACGAGATCGATCCGATCCTGCTTCGCCCGGTTGACGATCTGGAACTGACTGTACGTTCGGCTAACTGCCTTAAGGCGGAAAACATTTACTACATCGGTGATCTGATTCAGCGCACCGAAGTAGAACTGTTGAAGACTCCGAACCTGGGCAAGAAATCCTTGACTGAAATCAAGGACGTTCTGGCCTCCCGCGGTCTGTCCCTCGGCATGCGCCTCGACAACTGGCCGCCTGCAAGTCTTAAGAAGGACGACAAGGCGACTGCCTGATCGTCGTAATCACCGAACGTGAGTTTGGTAAGGAATGAACCATGCGTCATCGTAAAAGTGGTCGTCACCTGAGCCGTACCAGCTCGCACCGTAAGGCTATGTTCCAGAACATGGCGGTGTCGCTGTTCGAGCACGAGCTGATCAAAACTACACTGCCGAAAGCTAAAGAACTGCGTCGCGTTGCTGAGCCGCTGATTACTTTGGCCAAGACAGACAGCCTGGCTAACCGCCGTCTGGCTTTCGACCGTACTCGTTCGAAAGCTATCGTTGGTAAGCTCTTCAACGACCTGGGCAAGCGTTACGCTACCCGTGAGGGTGGCTACCTGCGCATCCTCAAGTGCGGTTTCCGCGCTGGTGACAACGCGCCTATGGCGTACGTTGAGCTGATCGATCGTCCAGTTGGCGGTGAAGCTGTATCCGCTGAGTAAGACGTCAGTCTGTAACGAAGAACCGGGCCTAGTGCCCGGTTTTTTGTGCGCGTTGGAAAACTGGAATTACCTCGAGCGAATACACGTTCATCCCGTGCAGCAACTTTTGATATCCGTTCGGATGGATCGTTAGTTAATTTCTATCGGCCGGCATGATTTAATAAATTTGATGGTGTCATCTTCCTGGTCAATAATCGCTCCAAGCCGATTAGCCGGCAGTTCCAAGACTGACCTGAGGAAGATTGAGCATGAGCCAGAATAAAACCCTTACTACCGCCAGCGGCGCACCTGTCGCGGATAACCAGAATTCCCGTTCCGCCGGTCCACGCGGCCCGCTGCTGCTCGACGACTTTCACCTGATCGAGAAGCTCGCTCACTTCAACCGTGAAAACATTCCTGAGCGTCGTGTACACGCCAAAGGCTCGGGCGCTTACGGTACCTTCACCGTCACTCAAGACATCACGCAGTACACCAGCGCCAAGCTCTTCGATTCTGTGGGCAAGCAAACTCCGACTTTCCTGCGCTTCTCCACGGTGGGTGGCGAGCGTGGTTCGGCTGATACTGAGCGCGACCCGCGTGGTTTCGCGTTGAAGTTCTACACCGAAGAAGGCAACTGGGACATCGTTGGTAACAACACCCCGGTGTTCTTCATCCGCGACCCGCTGAAGTTTCCCGACTTTATCCACACCCAAAAGCGCCTGCCGCAAAGCAACCTGAAAAGTGCACAGATGATGTGGGACTTCTGGTCGCACTCCCCTGAGGCGCTGCACCAGGTCACCATCCTGTTTTCGGACCGTGGCATCCCGGACGGCTACCGTCACATGCACGGCTTCGGCAGTCACACCTACAGCTTGATTAACGCCAAAGGCGAGCGTCACTGGGTGAAGTGGCACTACAAGACCAAGCAAGGTATCAAGAACCTGGCGCCGGCTGACGCTGCACGCCTGGCCGGTACCGACCCTGATTACGCTCAGCGCGATCTGTTCGGTGCTATTGAGCGTGGTGACTTCCCGAAATGGCGCGTGTGCATTCAGATCATGACTGAGGCCCAGGCCAACGCTCACTACGAAAACCCGTTCGACGTGACCAAGACCTGGTCGCAGAAAGAGTTCCCGCTGATCGAAGTGGGTGAGCTGGAACTGAACCGCAACCCGCTGAACTACTTCGCTGAAGTTGAACAGGCGGCTTTCGGTCCAAGCAACATGGTCCCGGGTGTTGGCCTGTCGCCAGACCGCATGCTGCAAGGGCGCGTGTTCGCTTACGCCGATGCCCATCGCTACCGCGTAGGTACCAATCACCAGCAACTGCCGGTGAATGCGCCACGCAGCCCGGTCAACAGCTACCAGCGTGATGGTTCGATGGCATTCGGCTCCAATGGTGGTGCGGCCCCCAATTACGAGCCAAACAGCTACGCCGATGCGCCGAAGCAGGCTCCTCAGTACGCCGAGCCAGCCTTGGCCCTGAGCGGTGCGGCTGATCGTTACGATCACCGCGAAGATACCGACTACTACAGCCATGCCGGTGCGCTGTTCCGCCTGATGAACGATGAGCAGAAAGCCCTGCTGATCAACAATATCGCCGGCGCAATGGCGGGTGTTTCCAGCGACGTGGTGCAGCGCCAGTTGCAGTACTTCTTCAAGGCCGACCCGGCTTATGGAGAAGGGATCGCATCTGCACTGGGTGTATCGCTGAACTGACTCTAAACGATAAGCAGAACCGCCCTCATTTGGGCGGTTTTTGCGTTATTTAAGCTACTTTTCACCGGAAATCTTCACTTTTCTGCCGTTGGTCCCGTGACCTCCGGGTCATCATGGTTCAAACTACAGGCTTTCAAGCAGGGAGATGTAGGGCGATGCAAGGTCACCCCGACGTAATCGATTACCTCAACACGTTGCTGACGGGCGAACTGGCAGCTCGTGACCAATATTTCATTCACTCGCGGATGTACGAAGACTGGGGCTTTACCGAGCTCTACGAGCGTATCAACCATGAAATGGAAGAAGAGGCACAGCACGCCGACGCACTGATGCGCCGTATCCTGATGCTCGAAGGCACGCCCCGTATGCGTCCCGACGACCTGGATACCGGCACCACGGTGCCTGAGATGCTCGCCAGCGACTTGCGCCTTGAGTACAAGGTCCGTGCCGCGCTCTGCAAGGGCATTGAGCTCTGCGAGCAGCACAACGACTACGTCACGCGGGAAATCCTGCGGGTGCAGTTGAATGACACCGAAGAAGATCACACCTACTGGCTGGAAAAGCAGTTGGGCCTGATCAAGCTGATTGGCCTGGAGAATTACCTGCAATCGCAGTTCTGATTCCTCCAGCTACTAAAAAGCCCCTGTCACTTACACGGTGACAGGGGCTTTTTCGTGGGGCTGAACAATCAGTCCTTGTCGCGAGCCAGCAGAGGCTTGAGGTAGAAGCCGGTGTGAGACTGCTTCATCTCCGAGACTTGCTCCGGTGTGCCGACCGCAATGATCTGCCCACCTTTGGAACCGCCTTCCGGCCCCAGGTCCACCAGCCAGTCGGCGGTCTTGATCACATCCAGATTGTGCTCGATCACTACCACAGTATTGCCGTGGTCACGCAGGCGATGCAGCACATCCAGCAATTGCTGAATATCCGCGAAGTGCAGGCCTGTGGTCGGCTCGTCGAGGATGTACAGCGTCTTGCCGGTGTCACGCTTGGACAGCTCGCGAGACAGCTTGACCCGCTGGGCCTCGCCGCCCGACAGCGTCGTTGCCGACTGACCCAGCTTGATGTACGACAGGCCAACATCCATCAGTGTCTGCAGCTTGCGCGCCAGGGCCGGTACCGCGTCGAAGAACACCCGCGCTTCCTCGATCGTCATCTCGAGGGTTTCGTGGATGCTCTTGCCCTTGTACTTGATCTCCAGGGTTTCGCGGTTATAGCGTTTGCTCTTGCACACGTCGCACGGCACGTAGATGTCCGGCAGGAAGTGCATCTCCACCTTGATCAAGCCATCGCCCTGGCACGCTTCGCAGCGGCCGCCCTTGACGTTGAACGAGAACCGGCCAGGCCCGTAGCCACGGGAGCGCGATTCCGGCACGCCGGCGAACAGCTCGCGAATCGGCGTGAACAGCCCGGTGTAGGTCGCCGGGTTGGAGCGCGGTGTGCGGCCAATCGGGCTTTGGTCGATATCGACCACCTTGTCCAGGTGTTCCAGGCCCTTGATGCTGTCGTGAGCGGCGGCTTCCAGGGTGGTCGCGCCGTTCAGTGCAGTGGCACTCAACGGGAACAGCGTGTTGTTGATCAGCGTTGATTTGCCCGAACCGGATACACCGGTCACACAGGTCAGCAGGCCCAGCGGGATCTCCAGGTCGACATTGCGCAGGTTGTTGCCACGCGCGCCCTTGAGGTGCAGTGCCATCTTCTTGTTGCGCGGGGTGCGTTTGGCCGGCACGGCGATCTTCACGCGACCCGACAGGTACTTACCGGTCAGCGAGTCAGGATGCGCCATCACTTCAGCCGGCGTGCCCTCGGCGACAATATGCCCACCGTGAACACCCGCTCCCGGGCCGATATCGACCACATAATCGGCCAGGCGAATCGCGTCTTCATCGTGCTCGACCACGATCACCGTATTGCCGATGTCCCGCAGGTGCTTCAGCGTGCCCAGCAAGCGGTCGTTGTCCCGTTGATGCAATCCAATCGACGGTTCATCGAGGATGTACAACACGCCCACCAGGCCGGCACCGATCTGGCTGGCCAAGCGAATCCGCTGGGCTTCACCGCCGGAAAGCGTGTCGGCACTGCGGTCCAGCGACAGGTAGTCCAGGCCCACGTTGACCAGGAACTGCAGCCGTTCACGAATCTCCTTGAGGATCTTGTCGGCAATTTCCCCGCGGCGGCCCGTCAGTTTCAGCGTGCCGAAGTATTCGCAGGCATCGCCAATCGGCAGGTTGGTCACTGCCGGCAGGGTCTTCTCGCCAACCCACACATGCCGTGCCTCACGGCGCAGGCGTGTGCCACGGCAATCCGGGCAAGGCTGGGTGCTGAGGAACTTGGCCAGTTCCTCGCGCACGCTGGCGGACTCCGTCTCGCGGTAGCGCCGCTCCAGGTTCGGCACGATGCCTTCGAACGGGTGCGAGCGTTTGACGATATCGCCACGGTCGTTCAAATACTTGAAGTCGACGTTCTGTGAACCGCTGCCATGCAGGATGAATTTCTGCTGTTCGGCGGGCAGTTCGTTGAACGGCACTTCCAGGCTGAACTTGTAGTGCGAAGCCAACGACCCCAGCATCTGGAAGTAATAGACGTTACGCCTGTCCCAGCCACGTATCGCACCCTCCGCCAGTGTGAGGTCACCGTTGACCAGGCGCTTGATGTCGAAGAATTGCTTAACCCCCAGGCCATCACAGGTCGGGCAAGCGCCGGCCGGGTTGTTGAAGGAAAACAGCTTCGGTTCCAGCTCGCTGATGGCATGGCCGCAGATCGGGCAGGCGAAGCGCGCGGAGAAGATAATTTCTTCCCCGGGTTCGTCGTCCATCGGCGCCACCAGGGCGATACCGTCTGCCAGCTTCAGCGCGGTCTCGAAAGACTCCGCCAGGCGCTGCTGCAAATCGGCACGCACCTTGAAACGGTCGACGACCACATCAATCGAGTGCTTCTTCTGTTTATCCAGCTTCGGCGCTTCGTCCAGCTCGTAGAGCTTGCCGTTGATGCGGGCACGCACGAAACCCTGGGCACGCAGTTCTTCAAAGACCGAAAGGTGTTCACCCTTGCGCTCGCGAATCACCGGTGCCAGCAGCATCAGCTTGGCGCCCTCCGGCTGGGCCAGCACCAGGTCGACCATCTGGCTGACGGTCTGGGCTTCCAGGGGAATGTCGTGGTCCGGGCAGCGGGGAATACCCACGCGGGCATACAGCAGGCGCAGGTAGTCGTAGATCTCGGTGATGGTGCCCACGGTGGAACGCGGGTTGTGGGAGGTGGATTTCTGTTCGATGGAAATCGCAGGCGACAGGCCTTCAATGGTGTCGACGTCGGGCTTTTCCATCATCGACAGGAACTGGCGGGCATAGGCCGACAGGGATTCCACATAGCGGCGCTGGCCTTCGGCGTACAGCGTGTCAAACGCCAGGGACGACTTGCCGGACCCGGACAAGCCGGTGATGACGATCAGTTTGTCCCGTGGCAGGGTCAGGTCGATGTTCTTCAGGTTGTGGGTTCGAGCCCCACGAATCAGGATCTTGTCCAAGATGGCCTCGCACGGCGGGCGTAAATAATGCAGGAGTATACGGCTAAAGACTGGATGAATATACACTGTCAAAGTGCCGGGTGCAGCCTTACATGAAAGCTGCGCGGCAAAGCGCCGCATATACCCTCTCAATCGATGGGACTGGTAGAATCGCCGCCGGTTCACACGAGGTTTATCCATGCACGATCCCCACAGCGAACGCATGAGTGGCAGCGAGACCCGCGCAGCAAGCGGTCTGGCCCTGGTGTTCGCATTCCGTATGCTTGGCATGTTTATGGTGTTGCCGGTGCTGGCGACCTATGGAATGGATCTCGCAGGAGCGACCCCGGCCCTGATCGGCCTGGCGATTGGCGCCTATGGCCTGACCCAGGCGCTGTTTCAG
This sequence comes from Pseudomonas sp. G5001, assembly GCF_013385475.1. NCBI lineage: Bacteria > Pseudomonadati > Pseudomonadota > Gammaproteobacteria > Pseudomonadales > Pseudomonadaceae > Pseudomonas > Pseudomonas sp. G5001. The sequence continues at coordinate 160,328 of NZ_JACAPZ010000001.1, read as the reverse complement.
ATTCCGTTCGGCGTCATTTCCGACCGCATCGGCCGCCGGCCGGTGATCTACCTCGGCCTGATCGTCTTCGCCCTGGGCAGTGTGCTTGCGGCCAATGCCGACTCTATCTGGGGCGTGATCGCCGGACGCGTCCTGCAAGGCGCCGGCGCGATTTCCGCCGCCGTCATGGCACTGCTCTCCGACCTGACCCGCGAACAACACCGTACCAAGGCCATGGCGATGATCGGCATGACCATCGGTCTTTCGTTCGCCGTGGCGATGGTAGTCGGCCCGCTGCTGACCCGCGCGTTCGGCTTGCACGGTCTGTTCCTGGCCACCGGTGGCATGGCGCTGTTCGGCATCGTGATTGTCGCCTTCATGGTTCCGCATTCCACGGGGCCGTTGCAGCACCGTGAGTCGGGCGTCGCCAAGCAGGCATTGCTGCCGACACTCAAGCACCCGGACCTGTTGCGCCTGGATTTGGGTATCTTCGTATTACACGCGATGCTGATGTGCAGCTTCGTCGCCTTGCCCCTGGCCCTGGTGCAAAAAGCCGGGTTGCCCAAGGAGCAGCACTGGTGGGTCTATCTCACCGCGCTGCTGATTTCGTTCTTCGCCATGATCCCGTTCATCATCTACGGCGAGAAGAAACGCAAAATGAAACGAGTTCTGCTGGGCGCCGTCGCGACATTGATGCTCACTGAGCTATTCTTCTGGCAGTTCGGCGACAGCCTGCGGGCGCTGGTGATCGGCACGGTGGTGTTCTTCACCGCGTTCAACCTGCTGGAGGCTTCACTGCCTTCGCTGATCAGTAAGGTTTCACCGGCCGGCGGCAAAGGCACGGCGATGGGCGTGTATTCCACCAGCCAGTTCCTCGGTTCTGCACTGGGCGGGATCATGGGTGGCTGGATGTTCCAGCATGGCGGTTTGTCGGTTGTGTTCCTGGGATGCGCAGGTCTGGCTGCCCTCTGGCTAGCCTTTGCTGTTACCATGCGCGAACCTCCCTATGTGACGAGCCTGCGCTTGCCGTTATCGCCCGAAGCGATCCGCGAAGCCGGTCTGGTCGAGCGCCTTAAGGCCGTTGTTGGGGTTACGGATGCTGTGGTTGTTACTGAAGAAGCCGCCATCTACATCAAATTGGACACCGAATTATTGGATCGCGCGACGCTCGAGCAACTGGTCAACCCAGTGCCGACAGCGCGCCCAGCCTAGGAGAACGTTATGGCCCGTGGGGTTAACAAAGTCATATTGGTCGGTACATGCGGCCAGGATCCCGAAGTTCGCTACTTGCCGAACGGTAACGCCGTGACCAACCTGAGTCTGGCGACCAGCGAACAGTGGACCGACAAGCAAACCGGCCAGAAGGTCGAGAAAACCGAATGGCACCGTGTGTCGATGTTCGGCAAGGTTGCAGAGATCGCCGGTGAGTACCTGCGCAAAGGTTCGCAGGTCTACATCGAAGGCAAGCTGCAAACCCGCGAGTGGGAAAAAGACGGCATCAAGCGTTACACCACCGAAATCGTGGTCGACATGCAAGGCACCATGCAACTGCTGGGCGGCCGTCCACAGGGCGACCAACAGGGCCAGGGCGGCATGTCCAACTCGGCACCGCGTCCACAGCAGCAGTCCCGTCCGCAGCCAACCCAGCAGCCACAGCGTGAGTCGCGTCCAGCGCCACAGCAGGCCGCTCCTCAGCCGGCAGCCGACTTCGACAGCTTTGATGACGATATTCCGTTCTAAGGTCGCTTGAGACCCCGAACTGTCGCGTAACACCAGAAAACCCCCGGTGGCCTTGGCCCCGGGGGTTTTTCATTGCGGACACGGCAATCCGCTAAACGTCAGTAGAAGCGGCGCTCACCACCAACTCCCGAAACCTCTCCAATACCGACGACGTATCACCTACCCGGGTAGCCAGGTGCAACGGCGCCACCAGGCTCCGGCACTCCGAAAGCTCGCGATAAACAATCCCGTCGCCCCGCAACCGTTGCATTGAGGCAGGCACAATCGAAACCCCAAGCCCCGCAGCCACCAGGCTCAACGTCGCCGTCATGCGCGGCGCCTCTTGCACAACCTGCGGGCTGAAACCCGCTTCTCGACACGCCACCAGAATCGCGTCATACAACCCAAGCCCCACTCGGCGGCGATACAGCACAAACGCCTCGGTGGCCAATGCCGCCAATGGCAGCGGCGTCGACGGGTTGATAGCCAGTGGATGATCGGTAGGCAGCGCCAGCAACATTGGCTCTACCAGAATTGGCTGGTCCTGCAACGCCTGCGTCCCGCTCAGCGGCGAGCGAATGAACGCCGCGTCGAGCTTTTCGTGCAGCAACGCGTCCAGCAGTTCACCGGTACCGGCTTCTTCCAATACCACTGAAACGCCGACAAAGGTTTCCCGAAACAGGCGCAGTACGCTGGGCACAAACGGATGCAAGGCCGCGGAGCTGGTGAAACCAATCGCCAGGCGTCCGCGTTCACCTCGGGCGGCGCGGCGCACAATGTCGGCCACACCATCGACGCCGGCCAAGATATGCCGCGCCTCCTCCAGCAAGGCCAGCCCCGCAGCGGTCGGGCGCACGCCTCGTGGCAGGCGCTCCATCAGCACCACACCCAACTCGGCTTCAAGACTTTGCAACAGGCGGGTCAGCGGCGGTTGCTGCATGCCCAGTCGTTCTGCCGCGCGAGTGATATAGCCTTCTTCGGCAATCGCGACGAAGGCCCTGAGCTGCCTGAGTTCCAGCATAGGGATACTTTTCAGGTATGGGAGATGATCAATCGTGGCATTTGTTCTCATGGATCACAAGATTTAGGCTGTCCTCACTCCTCACAGAAGAAGGAATGCCGCAATGACCTGGTCAGCCAAGCAATACTCGATGTTCGAACAACAGCGCACTCGTCCCGTCCGGGATCTGGTAGCGGCCATCCCTGAGGGTGATGTGCGCACCGCCGTCGACCTGGGTTGCGGCCCGGGCAATTCGACTGAAGTCCTGGCTGATCGCTTTCCGCAGGCAGTGGTCACCGGCATGGACAGTTCCGATGACATGCTGGTCGACGCCCGCAAGCGCCTGCCCGCGTTGAACTTCGAATTGGCTGATATCGGCGCCTGGAACCCTGTGCAGAAATTCGACGTCATCCTCGCCAATGCATCGCTGCAATGGCTGCCTGATCACGCCACGCTGTATCCGCATTTAGTCAATCAACTGACTCCCGGCGGCACCCTGGCGGTGCAGACGCCCGACAATCTTGACGAGCCGGCCCACAAGCTGGCGCGGGAAGTCGCGGCGGACGGCCCGTGGGCCGCAAAGATCGGCAGCGTCAAACACAATGAACGCCATACCGCGAGCTACTACTTTGAGTTGCTGAGCCAACACTGTTCCACCGTGGATGTATGGCGCACCACTTACCACCATCCGCTGGCAGGTTCTGCCGCGGTGGTGGAGTGGTTCAAGGGGTCGGCATTGCGTCCGTTCCTGGCGCCCCTGACCGAGTCAGAAAAGGGCGCCTTCCTCGACGAGTACCTGGCGCGGATCACCAAGGCTTATCCAGCGCTGGCCGATGGCACTGTGTTGCTGCCGTTTCCGCGCCTGTTCATCATCGCTACCCGGTAAGCGCGGAGAAGGTCAATCGGCGGACAAGAACTGTTCCGCCGATACCACGCTCGCATAAGCAAATCCCAGCGACGACATAAACGCCGCATGCACCTGGGCTGCCGGCACGACGCTGCCATTGAATTCCAGGTCCCGCGTGGCGCAGGCATCGTGGATCACGGTCACGCTGTAGCCCAGGTCCGACGCGGCGCGCACCACGCCGTCGATGCACATATGGCTCATGCTGCCCACCACCACCAGCTCCGTGATGCTGCGTTGTTCCAGCAGGGCCCGCAGGTTGGTTTCGCGGAACGCATTGACGAAATGCTTGAGCACCACCGGCTCGTCGGCCTGGTTCAGCACCTTGGGGTGCAGGTGTGCACCTTCCGAGCCCGGGGTGAAGAAGGGGGCATCGTCGGAGGTGAATTCGTGGCGTACGTGAATCACCGTATCGCCTGCCTGGCGAAATGCCTGTAGCACTTGCTGCGCCTTGTCTGCCGCCGCGTCCACTCCGTCTAGCGGCCACTTGCCCTGGGGGAAGTAGTCGTTCTGGATATCGATTAGGATGAGCGCTTGCTTGGCCATGTTGGTTTCCTTGTGAGGGTTGATGCGTCCAGTATCCTGGCTGGCGTGACGCCTGGGGATTGGCCGCACCGACAATAACAGAGGGAAAACTGACAATGGCGATCGTCGAGCTCGGCGTGCTGATCTACAGTGGTGCGCAAATGGCTGCCGTGCATGGCTTGACCGACCTGTTCGCGGTCGCCAACCGGATTGCGACCGAGCATCAGTCCGAGCAACTGCCGTCCCTGCGCATCAGCCATTGGCAAGCTGAAACAGGCGGTGCGCCGACCCGTGTATTCGATAGCGAGCCCGGTAGCGGGGATAGGTTGACGGCCTTGCTTATTCCACCCTCCATTGCCGGCTTTTCCGAGGGCCAGGCGTCCGCCGAATTGCTGGATTGGCTGCGCCAGCAACATCGCTCCGGGACCATTCTGGGCGGCGTGTGCGTAGGTTCGATCCTGATGGCGGAAAGCGGCCTGTTGGACGGTCGCAGCGCCACCACGCACTGGACGTCGGCGAAAACCTTCGCCGCCCGTTATCCGGCGATTCGCCTGGAAGCCGACAAACCCATCGTCGACGACGGCGACTTGATCACCACCGCCGGCCTCATGGCCTGGTCCGAATTGGGCCTGCGCCTGGTGGACCGTTTGCTCGGCCCGAGCATCGCTGCCAGCACCGCGCGTTTCCTGGTGATCGAACACAGTGACAGCGCCAGTGAGTGTGGCAGTAACTTTGCGCCGATCCTTGCCCATGGCGACGCTGCGATTCTCAAGGTGCAACATTGGCTGCAGGCCAGCGGTGCGGTGGATGTTTCGTTGGCTGCCATGGCGCAGGAGGCGGGACTTGAGGAACGCACCTTCCTGCGACGGTTCCGCGCCGCCACCGGTTTGAAACCCACCGAATATTGCCAGCACCTGCGTGTCGGCAAGGCGCGCCAGATGCTCGAGTTCACCAACGGCACCATTGATCACATCGCCTGGACCGTGGGTTATCAGGACCCTGGTGCTTTCCGCGCCACATTCAAGAAAATCACCGGGCTGGCGCCAAGTGATTACCGCAGCCGTTTCGGCGTGACGCCCACCAAGGCGCACGCCTGAATCGTGCAGAACGCCGCGACATCTCGAGCACTTCGTGCAGAATAAAACAGGCCAAGTGCTATCGCTTTTCCCGCAACTGATTGATTCCCCGCGCGTTTAAACAAACGCCTCCTTGGCTTGATCCCTGCTACCGTTTCCTTACACACATGGCAGCAGAGCCAAGGGGGACGCATGACCCCGACAAATCGCAAAAAAATCGTGGTGGCGCATTCAATCCGTCCGCAAGCGCCATTGCACGAAGTGGAGACCAACCGCGCCTTGGCCCGTTGGCTGGCGCACGTCCTCGGGCTCAAATATGGCGGCAGCTATAACCCTGAGCTGCACAGTGGGCGCGACCTCTATCTATTGCCCACTCAGACGCTGGTCGGCGCGGCCCAGGCGCGGCAATTCGGCGTCAAAGGCCCTGAGGATTTGTGGGGCGGCTACGTCGATCACGATTTCATCTGCACCAAGGCCATCAGCCACGGTTTGCTGAATAAAAACGCGGTTGCGCCCGAAGGCTGGTCGCCGCTTTTTTCCGAGCGCATCCGCAATGTGGTGCTGGATGGGTTGAGTGTGCACGCCCTGGAAGATGCGCGGCCGGCGGCGACCCATTTGCTGTACACCGGGTCGATCCGTCTCAAGCCCGTGCATGCCTGCGCCGGTCGCGGCCAGGAAGTGATCCGCAGCCTCGACGAGTTCGACGCCATCCTCGCGCGCCCTGATGCGGCGCAATTGTTCAGCGACGGTGTGGTGCTGGAGCAGGACCTGCGCGACGTGGTCACCCACAGTGTCGGCCAGAGCTTTATCGGCGATCACGTCATCAGCTACTGCGGCGATCAATACCTGACCCGGGACGGGCAGGGCGAAGAGGTCTATGGTGGTTCCAACCTGTTGGTGGTCCAGGGCTACTACGAAGACCTGCTCAAGCTCGACCTGCCCGCTGACGTGCGCCTGGCCATCCAGCAAGCGCAGGTCTTCGATAACGCGGCGGATGAGGCCTATCCCGGGTTCTACGCCTCGCGGCGCAATTACGATATCGCCCAGGGCCTGGACAGCGACGGCCAACGCCGCAGCGGCGTGCTCGAGCAATCCTGGCGCATGGGCGGGGCCAGCAGCGCGGAAGTCGCGGCGCTGCAAAGCTTCGTCAACAATCCCGGGCTGCGGGCGATTTATGTCTCGTCGGTAGAAACCTACGTCGACCAGCCACTGCCGGCTGACGCGATCGAGGTGTACCGGGGCCCGGCAGAAAACAGCGACTTTCTTCTCAAGTACGTGACGGTCAAATCCTATGACGGCTAGAAGCGAAACCATTGCCATTGATATCGACGACGAACAGATGAGCGGGACCTTCCTCAGTCCCAAATCGAAAGTACCGGGGGTGTTGTTTGTGCACGGCTGGGGCGGGAGCCAGGAGCGTGACCTGGAACGCGCCAAGGGTATCGCCGGGCTCGGTTGTGTATGCCTTACATTCGACCTGCGTGGCCATGCCGGCAACGGCATTCCGTTATCCCGCGTCACCCGCGAAGACAACCTGCGCGACCTGCTCGCGGCCTACGACCGCCTGTTGTCACACCCGGCCATCGACACCTCGGCGGTGGCGGTGGTGGGCACCAGCTACGGCGGTTACCTGGCCGCCATCCTCACTTCGCTGCGCCCCGTGCGCTGGCTGGCTTTGCGGGTGCCGGCGCTGTACCGCGACCAGGAATGGCTCAAGCCCAAGCGCGACCTCGATAAAGCCGACCTGATGGATTATCGCGGCACCTTTGTGCACGCCGAAACCAATCGCGCCCTGCATGCATGCGCGGCGTTTACCGGTGATGTGTTGATCGTGGAGTCGGAGACCGACGACCACGTGCCCCATGCCACCATCATGAGCTACCGCGCCGCCTGCCAGCAGACGCATTCGCTGACTCACCGGATTATCGACGGTGCGGATCATTCCCTGAGTGATCCGGTTTCCCAGCAGGCCTACACCTCGATCCTGGTGGACTGGATTACCGAGATGGTGGTGGGCGAGCGCTTGAGCATCATCCAGTCGTAGGCGTTTTCTTCACGCGCAATGCCTTGGCCTTGGCTTCGACCGCGAGGTACATCACCAGGGCCACCAGCAACGGCAGGATGAAGTAGATCGCGCGGTAGGCGATCAACCCCGCGAGCAGACTGCCGCGGGACGCTTCGTGCTGCAGCAAGGCAATGAACACTGCCTCCAGCACACCCAGCCCTGCCGGGATATGCGTGACCACCCCGGCAATGCTGCTGATCAGCAACACCCCGAGCACCACGGGGTAATCCAGCTGCTTGGGCAGCAGGGTAAAAATCACTGCTGCCATCAGCGACCAGTTCAGCGCGCCGAGCGCCAACTGCAACACTGCCATGCGCAGCGACGGCAGACTGATTTCAATCCCGCGTATCGACCATGCGCGCTTTTTCGACAAGCGACAGGCCAGCAGGTAACCCAGGCTCGCCAGTACCAACAGCACGCCGACGCCTTGCAACGCACCGCTGCTGAGCTTCCACCCCGGCGGCAATGTCACCAGCCCGCTGCTGAATACCGCGCCGGCAATCGCCATGTAGCCGAACCAGTTGGTGGCCAGGCTCAAGCCGAGGATCTTCGCGATGTTCCCGCTGCTCACCCCGAGCCGGGAATACAACCGATAGCGCATGGCGATGCCACCTACCCACGCGCTCAGGTTGAGGTTGAACGCATAGCTGATGATGCCCACCGGCAAAATCTGCTTCCAGCCCAACGGCTGGCGGATGTAGGTGCGGCCGATCAGGTCGAAGCACGAATACACCAGGAAACTGCACAGGGTCAGCGCACCCGCGATGAGCAGCGTGCGCAGCTTGAAGTCGCCCAGGGTGTCGAGCACTTCGCTCCAGTCGATACGCCGGGCGAGCAGGGTGAACAACACGATCAGCACCAGGAAAAACACCACCGTCAGCGGTTTTTTCCAGCGTTTCAAGAAGCCGGGGCGAGCGCTTTCTTCAGCGATGCGAGCTTGGGTCATGATCCGCACGCTCCTCAAGAACGAAGGGTTTCAACCTCGGCTTGTGGGCCGGCAACCAGCCGGTCCACGACGGAAAATGCCGCAGCACATGGAACACCACGAAACCCACGGTCACCCGCCAGAACCAGCCGCGAGGCGCGCGGTTTTCCGGCATGGTCTTGCAGTGGTTCTGGCTCAGATATTCCAGGCGCTCGAACAACTGCTGGTTGAAGGCACGATCACGAACCAGCACATTCGCCTCCAGGTTCAGCGACAGGCTCAGCGGGTCGAGATTGCTCGAACCCACCGTGCTCCACTCTTCATCCACCAGCGCCACCTTGCCGTGCAACGGACGCTGGCAGTACTCGTGGATCACCACGCCTTCCTTGAGCAAATAGTCATAGAGCATGCGTGCCGCCAGCTTGGCCAGCAGCACATCCGGCTGGCCCTGCATGATCAACTGCACGTGCACGCCGCGCCGCGCGGCATTACGAATTTCCCGCAGCAGGCGGTAGCCGGGAAAGAAATAGGCGTTGGCGATCACCACCCGCCGCTCGGCCTTGCGCAGGGCGTGCAGGTAGGCCTCTTCGATATCGGTACGGTGTTGCAGATTGTCCCGGTAGATCAGCCGTACCAGGCCATCGCCTTCGCCGGCAGCCCATGGCGACGGGCGTTGCTCGCGCCGCCAGCCGCGCCGCTTGCGCACACGCCGGCCACTTTGTGCGAGGGCGAAATGATGCAGGTCGGCGACTGCCGGGCCCTGCACCTGCACGGCATAATCCTGCTTGGCCTCGGGGCCGAAATCCCCCAGGTGATCCGCCGAGAAATTGATCCCGCCGATAAACGCCACACTGGCATCCACCACCACAATCTTGCGGTGCAGGCGGCGAAACCAGTTGGTGCGAAAACCCAATGTCTTGCTCGCCGGGTCGAACATCTGCACGGTCACGCCGGCCTGGCTCAATTCGCTGAGAAACCCCGGTGTCAGCTCACCACAACCAAAGCCATCGAGGCTGGCGACGACCTTGACGCCACGCTGCGCCGCCTCGATCAAAATGCCTTTGAGCTCGTGGCCGACCTTGTCTTCGAAAAGGATAAAGGTCTCCAGCAAGATCTCCCGCTGGGCCTGGCGCATCGCCTCGAACACTTTGGGAAAGTAGGCCTCGCCGTTCTCCAGCAACTCGATCTGGTTACCGCTTTGCCAGCCGTAATCCAGGTCCCGGGCCACGGCATCATCCGGCGGTTGGTCGGTCGCGATGTGTTCCACCGCGACCTTTTCCAGTGGTGCGCTGTTCATAACTCGATCTCCACCGACAGCGGCGCATGGTCCGACAAGTGTGACCACGGGCGGCTGGTCAGGACTTGGGGCTGATGCACCTTGAGGTTGCGCACGTAGATGCGGTCCAGCGGCAGCAGCGGCAGGCGCGCCGGGAAGGTGCGGGCCGGCTTGCCGTGGGTTTCGATAAACACTTCCCGCAGCCCGCAGTGGGCGAGATCGGCGCCCTGGCGCCAGTCATTGAAATCACCGGCGACAATCACCGGCGCGTCGGCGGGAATCTCGGCGACCCGCTGCGCGATCAGGCGCAGTTGCTGCTGGCGATGGACTTCCCGCAGCCCCAGGTGCACGCAGATGGCATGCACGTCCTGCACGTTGCCCGGCAAGCGCAGCACGCAATGCAGCAGCCCGCGACTTTCGTGGCCGCTCTGGGAGATGTCGAGATTGTCGTAGCGGATGATCTGGAATTTCGACAGCAACGCATTACCGTGGTCGCCATGGGGATACACCGCGTTGCGACCGTAGGCGTATTGCGGCCAGATACTGTCGGCGAGGAACTCGTACTGCGGCATGCTCGGCCAGTTGCTGTAGCGCTTGGGATGGCGCTCGTGGGTGCCGTGGATTTCCTGGAGGAACACCACGTCGGCGGCCACGCTGCGAATCGCCTCCCGCAACTCGGGCAGGATGAAGCGCCGGTTGAGCGCGGTGAAGCCCTTGTGGGTATTGACCGTCAGCACCCTGAAGCGGGTGATGGTTTCGGTGGGCGTGGTTGGCATCAGCTCCGGATGGGTCATGGCAACACTCCCGTGTCCGGCAACTTGCCGGGTTCGGTGGCCAATGCCTGGTCCAGGCCGAAACGCTGCAGTAATTGGCGCGCATCGAAGGGCGCGCGCACCTTGATGTCGTTATCGAAATAGCAAAACACGTCGCGTTGCTTGCGGGCGCGGGGTTTGTGCTTCGGGTCGATCAACTGCGCATCGGCGGGTTGTTTGCCGTGGCTCCAGCGTTCGATGCGATCGCCCCAGCGCTTGAGCGCTTCGGGCGTATAGCCGCTGGCATACAGCGCTTTGTCCCCATGCAGGCGCAGGTACACAAAGTTGGCCGTGACGTCTTCCAGGTAGGGCCACTTGCCGGCTGTGTCGGCCACCACCAGGGCCACGCCGTGCTTGTCGAGCATCTCGACAAACTCCGGCACGGCGAAACTCTTGTGGCGAATCTCCACCGCATGGCGCAGCGGCTTTTTACCGTGGGCTTGCAGGCTCGCCTTGCCGTTCAGGCGCGGCTCATGCTCGCGGGCGAGGGCGGCGGCCTGCTGGGTAGTAGTGGGTAATTCGGCGAGAAAGGCTTCAAACAACGGCGGGTCGAATTTGAAACTGGGCGGGAACTGCCAGAGGATCGGCCCGAGCTTTTCCTTGAGTTCCAGCACCCCGGAGGCGAAGAAATTCGCCATCGGCTTGTGCACCTCCCGCAGCCGCAGGATATGCGTGATATAGCGCGGCGCCTTGACGCTGAACACAAACCCTTCAGGCGTGTCGCCATACCATTCGGCATAGCGCTTGGGTGTTTGCAGCGCGTAGAACGAGCCGTTGATCTCGATGCTGTTGACCGCCCGTGAGGCAAACTGCAGCTCGCGCTTCTGGGTCAGGCCCTCGGGGTAGAAATCCCCCCGCCAGGGCGTGTAGCGCCAGCCGGAAATGCCGATATGAATCGCGGCCATGATGACTCCCGTGGGTTAACTGTGTGGTGACCTCCGTTTTTGGATGACTGTGAGGATCGGGAGAAAGTTTCGATGGTCCTACAGACGGCACCTCTCAAAATGTGGGAGCGGGCTTGCTCGCGAAGACGGTGGGTCAGTCGATATCTCTGTTGACTGACACACCGCTTTCGCGAGCAAGCCCGCTCCCACATTGGGTTCTTTATCGCTGCGGGATCAGTGCCCGCCAACCACCCGGGTCGAACTTTCGGCATACACCGGCCCCAGCCGGTCAAGGCGCCCGCTCCAGGCCGTCAGCGCCAAGGCCACCAACACCACCGAGCCGCCAATCCACGCCGTGTGGATCAAGCCCATGTGGGCGACGATCATGCCGCCGGCCCACGCGCCACCGGCAATCCCCAGGTTGAACGCCGCGATGTTCAGGCCCGAGGCCACGTCCACCGCGTTCGGCGTGTGATGTTCCGCCTGGCGCACCACATACACCTGCAAGCCCGGCACATTGCCGAAAGCGACCGCGCCCCACACCAGCACAGTGGCCAGGGCCAGCCATGGGTTGCCTGCGGTAAAGGTCAGTACAAACAACACGGCAGCGAGCAGGGCAAAGATGATTTTCAGGGCGCTGATCGGGCCGCGTTTGTCGGCCAGCTTGCCGCCCCAGATATTACCGATGGCCACCGAAATGCCATACACCAGCAACACCAGGCTGACGGTGCCGGCGCTGAAGCCGGAGATGTCCTGAAGGATCGGCGCCAGGTAGGTGAACGCGATGAACGAGCCGCCGTAACCCACCGCCGTCATGGCGTACACCAGCAGCAGCCGTGGTTGTTTTAATACTTGCAGTTGTTGCAACAGTGACGCGGGTTTGCTGTGGGCGATGTTTTTCGGTACGTAGAGCAGGCTGCCGATAAACGCGATCAAGCCCAGGGCCGAGACGGCGAGGAAGGTTTCGCGCCAGCCGAAGTGCTGGCCGATAAACGTCCCCAGTGGCACACCGGTCACCAACGCCACGGTCAGGCCGGTAAACATGATGGCAATCGCGCTGGCGGCTTTTTCCTTGGGCACCAGGCTTGTGGCGATCGTTGAGCCAATCGAGAAGAACACCCCGTGGGCCAGGCCGGTGACGATCCGTGCCAGTACCAGGGACTCATAACTCGGCGCTTGCCAGGCCAGCAGGTTGCCGAGGGTGAACAGCACCATCAGCGACAACAGCAGCAGTTTGCGTGGCACTTTGCCGGTGAGGGCGGTGAGTACCGGAGCGCCGATGGCCACGCCCAGGGCGTAGAGGCTGACCAGCAGGCCGGCGGACGGCAAGTCGACACCCAGGTCGGCGCCGATGGTGGGTAACAGGCCAACGATGACGAACTCGGTCGTCCCGATGGCAAAAGCGCTGAGGGTCAGCGCGAGCAAGGCAATGGGCATGGCTGCAACTCCGGTGGGTTTCAATCAGGAGCGCAGTCTCGGGGTTCGGCTTGTGCGGAAAAAGCCAGGTATTGGCATTTGATATTTGCCTGGGGCGCACGGATCGAAGTCTACGGGGAACGATCAGGCGTCAAACCCGTCAGTTCCTTACAGACCCTTCTGAAGGAGCCCGGTGTTTTGTTGAATTTAAAGACTGTGCTACTGCTCGGCACGCTGCTGTTCTGCGGCAGCGGCGCGCTGCAAGCGGCCACCGCCCCCGCGGCTCCAGCGCCTGCCGCCCCGGCCCAGCCGGAACTGTTGGTAGAAGGCGGCCTGCTCGGCGCCATCAGCTCCAGCATCGATGATGTGCAGGACAAACTCGACCTCAACCAGAACCTGGTCGACGCCTGGCGGCTGCGGGCCGACCGGGCGGCGGATGAGGTGGACAAGCTGGTCAACCAGCCGTCCGAACGTTCCTCGTGGAGCGTAGTCGGGGATTTCCTGTTGTTGTCCGGGGTGTGGATCGGCGCGTTCGCCGCGCTGACCCTGCTGGGGCGCTTTATCGTCAAGCGCCTGAGCCTGCAGCGGCATATCGCACCGCGCCAGCGCCTCCAGGCGTTGCTGGGTTACCTGATTCCCTACACGATACCGGCGCTTATCTGCCTGCCATTGACGCTCTACGTCAGCCACTTCCTGCCCACCTCGGTGGGCCGTGCGCTGGCGCTGTGTTTTGCCTACGCCACCAGCAGCGGCATTTTCTCCACCTCGATCCTGTTGTGCGTGATCGTCATGTTCAACGTCGGCCACAAGCGCCCGGCGGTGAAGATTATTCGGGACTACTGCCCCAAGCCGCTGTTCCTGATCGGCTTCCTTGCCGCCCTCAGCGATGCGCTGACCAGCCCACAGATCGCCCGCCAACTGGGGGGCAATATCACCGCCAGCGTCGCGATCTTCACCGGGCTGTTTGCCTCGGTGATCTTCGGCATGCTGGTGATTCGCCTGCGCCGTCCGGTGGCGCATTTAATCCGCAATCGGCCCCTGGCCCAGCGCCTGAAACACCCGGCGGTGCAGCAATCCCTGCGGGTGTTTTCCGGCCTGTGGTATTGGCCGATCCTGCTGATGGTGCTGGTGTCGGCGATCAACCTGATCGGCGCCGGCGACGACAGCCAGAAAGCCCTGCGCTGTGCGCTGTTCACCACGATCCTGCTGATCGGCACGGTGTTCCTCAGCACGGTGTTGCAGCACCTGTTCCAGTCCCGCAGCACGGTGGCGGTGCAGCGCAGCAGTGCCTACAAGGAACGTTTCCTCAGCCTGCTGCACGCGCTGTTGCGCATCGTGATGGCCATCGCCTTTATCGAAATCCTCGGGCGTATCTGGGGCGTTTCGCTGTTTGAGTTTGCCCAGCGCAACTCCGTGGGCCGGGCCATCAGTGATTCCCTGAGCAGCATCGGTTTGATCCTGCTGGTGACCTGGCTGTTCTGGGTGGTGCTCGACACGGCGATTCAGGAAGCATTGAAACCCCCGGTCAACAAACGCTCCAGCCGCCAGCCCAGCACGCGGGTGAAAACCATCCTGCCGCTGCTGCGCAACGCAGTGAAAATCATCCTGGTGGTGATCTGCGCGATCACCACCATGGCCAACCTGGGGATCAACGTCGCACCGCTGCTGGCGGGTGCCGGGGTGGTGGGCCTGGCCATTGGTTTTGGCTCCCAGCAACTGGTGCAGGATGTAATCACCGGGCTGTTCATCATCATCGAAGACACCCTGTCGATTGGCGATTGGGTGGTGCTCGACTCCGGCCACGCCGGTACCGTGGAGGGCCTGACCATCCGCACCCTGCGCCTGCGGGACGGCAAGGGCTTTGTGCATTCGGTGCCGTTCGGGCAGATCAAGGCGGTTACCAACCAGTCGCGGCAATTCGCCTATGCGTTCTTCTCGGTGCAGTTCACCTACGACACCGATGTCGACAAGGCCGTGGAACTGATTCGCGAGGCGGGGCAGTCGATCCGCGACGACGTATTCCTCAAGTACAACCTGCAAGGGCCGCTGGAGGTATTTGGCGTCGACAAGATGGACCTCAACGGGGTGGTGCTGACGGCGCAGTTCCGCACGGTATCGGGTGGGCAATATGCGGTGAGCCGCGCGTTTAACCAGCGCTTGAAAAAGCTTGTGGATAACTGTGCCTTTGTTCACTTCGCGCAAACTTATCCACAGCAGGTGATGCTGCCGCAGCGGGTCGGGCAGCAGGTGGATGAGCCGGAGGAAGAAGTGCCTTCGTCGGTGGTGCTCACTGAGCAGCCAAGAACCCAATAGTTTTGTGTTGAGGCCGCCGGCCTCTTCGCGAGCAAGCCCGCTCCCACATTCGATACGGTTCCACCCTTGGAATGCGGTCAAATGTGGGAGCGGGCTTGCTCGCGAAGGCGTCATTACGGGCACTGAACAAGTCAGTGTCTGATCAGTTTTTCCCGCACCAACCCGGCCTCCTGCTGATCCAACTCCAGCAACACCTGCTGCTTGCCGGCAATCTCCACCGCCGCCGGCAAACCATCCCGGTACACCAACCGATTGCCGCTCAACGCCGGCACCTTGCTACCCGGCAGCAGCGTACCGACCAGGTTCAGCGGATCCGCCCCACACACGGCAATCAAGCTTCCATCGTGGGGCCGTCGCCGAACTTCCCGCAGCAGCGGAATCGCTTCCGGCAACGCAAACTGTTCCCCCGCCAAACCACTCACAAACCGCCCGCCACGAATCTCGCCCCGGGCCTCCAGCCGGTGGAACGTACGCAGCAATTCGCGCCAACTGGGCAGCCAGTCCGCCTCGCGCTCCAGCAGGCGCCAGAACACCACCCCGTAGCGGCGCAGCAAGGTCATCGCCACATGCTCCAGCGTCTCGGCCGAGTGAGCCCCCGGACGTGTGCCGTCCGCCACCGGCGCCCGCCGTACCAGGGCCCAACGCCCGGCATCGTCCATCCCGCCGACAAACGCGCCACGCCCGCGCCGACTGCTGCGGGCCTGACGTTTGCTCGCCGGCGTGGTCAGGGCGCGCAGGCCGGCAAAACTGTCGGCGTTCGCCAGCCCCGCGCCCACCAGTTCCTGCAACGCGGTTTCCAGTTCGCTGCGCAGCAGATGGGCTTCGTGGATCAATTCATCGAAAAACAGCGCGCCGTTTTCCCGCAGCGCCTGATGGACTTTTTGTGCCTTGGGCGACAGCTCGGTGCTGTCCGGCGCTTCGGTCAGTCCACTCCACAATGGCACCTGGCTGCGGGGCAACAGCACCACTGGCGTGCTGCGCAGGGCCGTCGCGCCAGCCTTGTTGCTCAGGCGCGTCCACACCACTTTGCCGCTGCGGCACAAATCGTCCAGCCAGTGGGGCGCGTAATCCTTGATTCGTGCGCTGAGCAAATCGCTGTCCCAGGCCGAAGTGGCTGCGGCGTACCCTTCCAACTGCGCGACGATCTGCGGCAACACGGCGCTGCCCTGGCCGCGGGTACCGTTCGACAGGTGCTGCCAGTCGAACAGAAAACGCATGAAATCCTGCAACGCCACCGGCTCGATTTCCCGGCGCAGGCGCTTGACCGTGTAGCGGTGAATGCGCGCCAGCAGGTGGCGTTCGCACCATTGTTCGGCGCTGGCGCCGGGGCTGAAACGGCCGCGCAGCACGTAGCCTTCGCTCTCCAGCCGCGCGAGTGCCTGTGATACGTCGGCCACAGGCAAGGCCAGGGGCGCGGCGATCTCGATCAGGGTCAATGGGCCGAAGCCGCTCAGGCGCGCCCGCAGCACTTCCACCGAGGCTTCATCGAAGGTCCAGGGCTCATCGAAACCGGGCAACAGCGGCAGGTCATTCGGGTAGATCGCCGTCAAACAGCTCAAGCGCTCCAGGGCGACCCAAACGGCTTGATTAGCACCAATCTGCAATCGGCTGGCGCGCCCACCGTCGGCCAGGGCTTGCAGCCATTCGGCCCACTGCGCCGTGACCTCCGATTCGGCAATGCACGCCAAACTCATCAGCGCTTCATGCATCTCGTCCAGGCCATTGGGCGCCGGCCAGGCTTCCTCGCACACACCGGCAATCGCTTCGGCATCCAGCGCACCAAGGTCATCGGTGCTTTGCGGATCGCTCCAGCGCCGGTTGAGCACGGCCTGGGTGCGGCGCTCCTCCAGCGGAGCGTCGTCGAGAAAGGTGTAGGGGCGGGCGCTGAGAATCTCTGCTGCCAGTGGCGACGGCGCCGGCAGATCACGGCTGATCAGGCGGATTTCGCCGCGCTCCATGCGCCGCAACAGGGCCAGCCAGCCTTCGCTGTCCATGGCTTCGTGCAGGCAGTCGTCGAGGGTTTGCTCCACCAGCGGATGCTCGGGCACTTCGCGCTCGCCGGCGAGGTTTTCCAGGCAGGCGATCTGGTCGGGGAACACACTGGCGATCAGGTCTTCACTCTTCATGCGCTGGATCTGCGGCGCCACCTTGCGCCCACCGGTGTAGCGCGGCAATGCCAGGGCCACCCCGGCATTCCAGCGCCAGCGCACGCCGAACAGCGGTGCATCCAGTACCGCCTGGATCAGGATGTGCTCGGCCGTGTTGCTGTTCAGGTAGCGCCACACTTCGTCCAGCTCAAAGCTGTGACTGGTGGACAGCGACAACACGATCGCATCCTCGCTGGCGGCGGCTTGCAGTTCGAAGTTGAAGGTGCGGCAAAACCGCTTGCGCAGCGCCAGGCCCCAGGCGCGGTTGATGCGACTGCCGAACGGCGTGTGGATGATCAATTGGGTGCCGCCGGACTCGTCGAAAAACCGTTCCATGATCAACGTGTCCTGGGACGGCAGCGCGCTCAGCGCCAGCCGCGCCCGCGCCAGGTAATCCAGCAGTTGTTCGGCGCTGGCCAAGTTCAGGCCGAGGGTGCCGGTGAGCCAATCGAGCGCCGGTTGCAGGTTACCCGGCGTGGCGCCCAGCAGCGCGTCCAGTTGCCCCTGAAAACGCGCCACGGCAAACGACAACTCCGCGCTGCGCCCCGGTGCTTCGCCGAGCCAGAACGGAATGGTCGGCGGCTGGCCGTGGGCATCCTCGACCCGCACCTTGCCGGGCTCCACTCGCAGGATGCGGTAGGAGGTGTTGCCCAGCTGGAAGATATCCCCGGCGATGCTTTCCACCGCGAAGTCTTCGTTGACGCTGCCGATGTTCAGGCTTTGCGGCTCAAGCAGCACGCTGTAGTCGGCGTTGTCGGGGATGGTGCCGCCGCTGGTCACGGCGGTGAGCTTGGCGCCCCGCCGGCCACGCAGGGTGCGGGTGATGGCGTCGCGGTGCAGGTAGGCGCTGCGCAGGCCCTGGCGCCCGTTGTAGCCTTCGGCGAGCATTTGCAGCAGTGCCTGATAGTGACGCTCATCCAGCTCGGCGTAGGGCGAGGCGCGGCGGATCAGCGTGAGCAGGGCCTGTTCCTGCCATTCCTGGCAGCTGACTTCGGCGATGATCTGCTGGGCCAGCACATCCAGCGGCGCAACCGGAATCAGCAAGGTGTCCAGCTCGCCCCGGCGCACGCAGTCGAGCAGGGCGGCGCATTCGATCAGGTCGTCACGGGTGGTGGCGAACAACCGGCCCTTGGGCGTGCCGCCGACCTGATGCCCGGAGCGTCCGACCCGTTGCAGAAAACCGTTGATCGAGCCGGGCGAGCCGATCTGGCACACCAGGTCGACATCGCCGATATCGATCCCCAGTTCCAGCGACGCGGTGGCGATCAGCACTTGCAGTTCGCCGGCCTTGAGCCGTTGTTCGGCGTCCAGGCGCATTTCCTTCGCGAGGCTGCCGTGGTGGGCGGCGACGGCGGTTTTGCCCAGGCGCTCGCTCAAGTGCCGGGCCAGGCGTTCGGCCAGGCGCCGGGTGTTGACGAAAATCAGCGTGGTGCGGTGTTGCCTGGCCAGTTCGGCGAGGCGGTCGTAGACCAGCTCCCACACGTCGTTGGCCATGACGGCCGACAGCGGCACCGGCGGCACTTCGATATCCAGGTCCCGTGGGCGTGCGTGGCCGATATCGACGATCTCGCAAGGCCGGCCGGTGCCCACCAGAAAGCGCGACACCGCCTCGATGGGCTTTTGCGTGGCGGACAGGCCGATGCGGGTCAGCGGTTCGCGGCACAAACCCTGCAGGCGCTCCAGTGTCAGGGCCATGTGGCTGCCGCGCTTGCTGGCGGCGATGGCGTGGATCTCATCGACGATCACCGTGCGGGTGCTGGCAAGCATCTGCCGGCCGGAATCCGAGCCGAGCAACACGTAGAGCGATTCCGGGGTGGTGACCAGGATGTGCGGCGGGTGCTTGCGCATCAGGGCGCGGTCTTTCTGCGGGGTGTCGCCGGTACGCACGGCGGTGCGGATCGCCAGCGGAGGCAGGTCGAGGCGCTGCAAGTGCTCGGTGATGCCGGCCAGCGGGGTTTGCAGGTTGATCTGGATGTCGTTGGACAAGGCTTTGAGTGGCGAGACGTAGACCACCAGCGTTTGGTCTGGCAGTTGGCCGCCATTGGCCAGGCCTTGGTGCACGAGATCGTCCAGCACCGCGAGAAAGGCAGTCAGGGTCTTGCCGGAGCCGGTGGGTGCGGCGATCAGTGTGGAGCGGCGCTGGCGGATCAGCGGCCACGCCTGGGCCTGGGCGGCGGTCACCGACGGGAACGTGCTGCGGAACCAGGTGCTGACGGCGGGGTGGAAACCGTTCAAGACCGTGTCCGTTGATTCAGGAAGGTTCATCCCCAATTTATGCGGCCGGCCCTGGCAACTTGCAACCCCGGGATGCATTCCCTGTGGTGAGGGATCTTGCTGCGGTAAGGGAACTTGGTGTGGCCAGGGAGCTTGCAGTGGCGAGGGAGCTTGCTCCCGCTGGGCTGCGTAGCGGCCCCAAAAAAGCGGGAGCGCTGCGCACTCCAGCGGGAGCAAGCTCCCTCGCCACAAGAAGCTCCCTGGCCACTGCAAGCTCCCTGGCCACTGCATGCTCCCTGGCCATAAAAAGGCTCTCTCTGCCTAAAGCCCCCCGGCCGCAATCGGCGGCGCACTTTATAAGTGACGGTTGCGCTACAAACCCGCAAAATGCAACGATTCTGGCAAATGCCAACGGCATGGCTCACAAGCCTGTCGATAATAACCATCGTTCCAAACAGACCGGGCCTGCTCAATCTATGCGAATGCGCCTTATGTTACTGGGCGGCGGGAATGCCCTCGGGCAGGCGCTGATTCGCCTCGGTGCGGAGGAAGACATCGGTTTCCTCGCCCCGCGCCCGCCCCAAGACGGCTGGGATGCCGCGAGCCTCACGCAACTGCTCGACGACACCCGTCCCGATGCCTTGATCAATCTCGCCTATTACTTCGACTGGTTTCAGGCGGAGACGGTCAGCGAGACACGCCTGGCCGCCCAGGAATATGCGATTGAGCGCCTGGCTGAACTGTGCCAGCACCACAGCATCACCCTGCTGCAACCGTCCAGCTACCGGGTGTTCGACGGCTCCCGCGCCACCGCCTACAGCGAAAAAGACGAACCCGTGCCCTTGGGCCTGCGAGGCCAGGCGTTGTGGCGCATCGAGCAGAGCGTACGCGCCACCTGCCCGCAGCACGTGCTGTTGCGTTTCGGCTGGCTGCTGGATGACAGCATCGACGGCACCCTCGGGCGCTTCCTGGCGCGTGCCGAAAAACCTGACGAACTGCTGATGGCCGACGACCGCCGGGGCAACCCGACGCCGGTGGACGATGCCGCGCGGGTGATCATTTCGGTGCTTAAGCAACTGGATTGCGCCGCGCCGTTGTGGGGCACTTATCACTATGCCGGCCACGAAGCGACTACCCCGCTGGCGCTGGGGCAGGCGATCCTGACCGAAGCGCGCAACTTCCACCCGCTGGCCGTGGAAGCGCCGACCGCCCAGGCCCACGCCGCCCGTCCGGATGCAGCCGACGAGCCGCAACACGCGGTGCTGGCCTGCAAGAAAATCCTCCACACCTTCGGCATCAAGCCACGGGCATGGCGGGCCGGGCTGCCGGCGTTGCTCGACCGGTTCTATCGACACGGTCAAACATAAAAAAGGCGCCTGAAACAGGCGCCTTTTTTTGTGGCGGTGCGCGGACGGTTAAAAGTGATATGTGTTGGCAAGTCGGATGCGCCACGACATACGAAAAATTTGAAACCTTTGGTGCGCCCGGTCATCCATGCCAATAGGGATTGATTGTGCTTACGGCTCGTTCAGCAAAAGCAAAAGTCTGCATTCAGAAGAAGACTTCGCCCATCCAGCCATGGGCAGCCTAAAAGAGGAGCCCCACCCATCATGGCAACACATTCTCCGGTGAATGGTTCGCCGCCGCCTCACGATGATGTGTATGAGGAAGCGCACGACCTGCAGTTCGCTTTGAGTGCCGCCGGGCTTGGTATATGGCGCCTGGATTTGACGACGGGCGAGCTGAAGACCTCGGCCACTTGCCGCCTCAACTTCGGACTCGAACCTCACGTACCGTTCAGCTATGAACACATGCAGCGCTTGGTGCACGCCGAAGACAAGCGTCGAGTGGCCGAAGCGTGGGATCGCTCAATCGCTCAACGTGGCGACTACGACGTTCGCTACCGCGTCATCACGCCAATCGGTGAAACTCGCTGGCTGCACGTGTGCGCAAGACCCCGTTATGCCGATGATGGTCTACCCGTCACGATGACGGGAACCGTTCAGGATGTGAGCCAAGAGCAGTCACTTCAGTCGCAGAAGATGGACGCGCTGGGGCGGGTAACAGGCCGAGTGGCTCATGACTTTAATAATCTGCTGACGGTGATACGTTCTTCAGCGGATCTTTTGAAGCGTCCTTCCGTATCGGAAGAGCGGCGGCTGCGCCTGGTGGAAGCCATTTCCGAGGCGGTGGAGCGTGGTTCTCATTTCACCAGTCAATTGCTGTCCTTCGCTGGCAGGCAAGCCCTGCATCCCGCACCGCTGGACGTCAATTCAAGCACGTTGGCCATGGCCGATACGATTGCTGTGCGGGTTGGCACAGGCATCCACGTACGCATCGAGTCCGCAGAATTACCCTGCGTTGTTCACGTCGACCCAGGACAGTTTGAAGCGGCCATTCTCAATATGGTCATGAACGCCCGCGACGCCATGATGGATAAGGGGGAGCTGGTCATCCGTGTTGAGTCGATGGACCTTATCCCTGCGTCCGATGGCTATCCCCTTATCAAGGGGCGTTTTGTTGCCGTGTCCATCACAGACAATGGCTCGGGTATCGCTCCGTTCAGCCTCGATAGAATCTTTGAACCGTTTTTCTCCACCCAAGGCAAAGGCCAGAGAAGTGGGCTGGGGCTCAGTCAGGTATTGGGTTTTGCCAAACAGTCGGGGGGAGAGGTCAGGGTCGAGAGTCGTCTGGGGCAGGGAAGTACGTTCACGCTTTATTTGCCCCGCGCTTGAACGGGATGAGTGGATAGCCCGATTGCACAAATGGAGTTAGCATCGTAAACCTTCGGCTCAAGAGCCTGTTGTTCACATCAGGGTTGCATTGTGGAAAAGCTAAATCGCCTTCAAAGCGGAATAGAAGGGCTGGATGCTCTGCTCAAGGGTGGGCTAGTCGCAGGTGCCTCCTACATCATCCAGGGGCGCCCGGGATCCGGTAAAACGATCCTCGCCAATCAGCTGGGGTTTAACCATGCGCGCAATGGGGGCCGTGTACTGGTTGCCACGTTGCTGGCCGAATCCCACGACCGTTTATTTCAGTTCCTCTCGACCCTGAACTTCTTTGATGCTTCCCGGGTGGGAGCCGAGATTCAGTTCGTCAGTGCGTTTGACACCCTTGAGAACGAAGGTCTCGATGAAGTGGTCAAGCTGCTTCGGCGTGAGATCAGTCGTCAGAAGGCCACCGTGTTAGTGGTCGACGGCTTGCTCAATGCACGCTCCAAGGCTGACTCGCCCATCGACACCAAAAAATTCATTTCCGAGCTGCAAGGGCACGCCGCGTTCGCCGGTTGTACGGTGCTGTTTCTCACCAGTTCCCGGTTGGACGACGGCAGTCCCGAGCACACCATGGTTGATGGTGTGATCGAGATGGGTGAAGAGCTTCACGGCAGCCGTTCGGTGCGCCGTATTCACCTGCGCAAAACTCGAGGCAGTGGTGCACTGACCGGACTGCACGAGTGTGAAATTACCGACGATGGCCTGGTGGTTTATCCGCGTCTGGAAAGCCTCTACAGCCATCCGTCTTTACCTGACAGTGCCGATCTGACGCGTATCACCAGCGGCATCGGTTCGCTGGACGCCATCATCGGCGGTGGCCTGCACAGCTCTTCCGTTACCCTCGTCATGGGGCCTTCCGGCGTCGGGAAGACCACGCTGGGGCTCAGGTTTCTCGCAGAGTCGACAGTGGACGCGCCGGGCCTGCATTTCGGTTTTTATGAAAGCCCGCAGCGGTTACGTCTCAAAGGCCAATCGCTGGGGATTGATATCAAGGGTATGGAAGAAAGTGGTGCGCTGAGTATTGCCTGGCAACCCACCACAGAAGGCCTGATCGATGGTCTCGGCGCACGGCTGCTGAAAATGGTTGAGGAAAAGGGCATCAAGCGCCTGTTCATCGACAGCTTGAGCGGCATGACCCGGGTGTCGACAAACCCGGCTCGTATCACTGATTTCTACAGCGCCTTGATGAGCGAGCTTCGTGCCCGTGGCGTAACGGTGTTTGCCTCATGGGAGATGCGTGACGTTTTTGGTTCGGAGGTCAGCTCTCCAACCCCGGACCTCTCCAGTATTGTCGATAACCTGATGCTGATGCGTTTCTTCGAGATTCAATCTGAACTAAGAAGAATGCTTTCGATTCTTAAGGTACGAGACAGCTTCTACGATCCTTCGCTTCTTGAAGTGGTAATCCATGAAAACGGCGTTGACCTGAAGAAGGCATCAAGAAATGCGTTGGCGGTCCCTAATGATTCTTCGCTGCCGGGCTCAACGTCCAAAGTCTCTGATTCGGGTTGAATTGACATGACCACCATCCTGGTCGTCGAAGACGAGTATTTGATCGCTGACATTCTCGGCTATGCGCTGGAGGATGAGGGGTACATGGTCGTAAAAGCGAGCAATGGCCAGAAAGCACTCGAGGTCCTGGAGCGCGAGCGGCCAGCGTTGATCATCACCGACTTCATGATGCCGGTCATGGATGGCCAGGAGTTTGCCGAAGCGGTTCGTGCTCTGCCGGCAGTCAAACACTTGCCCATCATTCTGATCAGCGGAGCCCAGGCACATATTGGTATGGAGCGGTCGGACTTGTTCAATGCGGTGTTGAAAAAGCCGTTCAACATTGACTTGGTCATCGCTGAAGTTCGCCAACTCCTGGCTGAAGCCTGAATCGCAGCACACGGGCGTGTGCCTGGCCTCTGATCGGTACTTGCCTCCTATGGGAAGCCTGACAAAAAAGGCCCTGTATAACAGGGCCTTGGGTAGAACCTAGAACTTGTAGCCAATACCGACCATGTACACCATCGGGTCAACATCCACATTGACCCTGGCCCGAGTGCCCTGGCCCAGCGCGTTGTTATCCACGGTGGCCTTGGTGCTGATGTCGATGTAGCGCGCCTGGGCGTTGATCATCCACTTGTCGTTGATCATGTAGTCCGCACCGATCTGCGCGGCCCAACCCCAGGAGTTTTCCGCCTTGAAGTTGCTGAAGCCGGCCTGCTCGGCGCGGCTGCCGACGTGCTCGTCGTAGATCCAGGTGTAGTTGATACCGGCGCCGATGTACGGTTGGAATACCGACTTGCTGTCCAGCGGGTAGTACACGACGCTCAGGGTCGGTGGCAGGTGCTTCAGCGTACCGAGCTTGCCGTTGGCAGCGCCCAGGGCGGTGTTCTTGATCTTCACATCATGTTCGAACGGCGTGGCCGCCAGCAGTTCGATACCCCAGTGGCTGGTGAACATGTAGGCGAAGTTCAAACCCAGTTGAGTGTCGCTGCTCATGGTCGCCTTGCCGCCCAGGTTGGTCCCGGCCAGCGGGCCCTGGTCAACCTTGACACTGCTGCTGTCCGCTTTCGGGTTGACGGTGATGGCACCGGCGCGAATCAGGATGTCACCCGCTTCGTGAGCGTGGGCAACAGGGGCGACGAGGGCGAGCGCGACAAGCGACGCGCCGAGCAGGGACTTGTTCATGGGAGCTCCAAAGGACGTTATTAATTGCTTGTGTCCAATGGTAAAGATCGTAACGTTCGAGCTTTTGACTCAGCTCAATGAAAGCGCAATCACGGGTTATTCCTGCAACTCGTACACATAGATCTTGTCGGCATCCATCTGGTAGCCGGCATCGGCCAGTTCACTGCTGGACGGTTTGACCTGCATCTGGCCTTCGATCCAGTACGGTTGATACAACTCGTCGAGCTTCACGCCGACTTCGCTTTTCACATGCACGATCTGGTTCGACGGCGGTGGCGGCACGTGAATGCAGGCGCCGAAATACGGCACCAGCAGGAACTCCGTGGTGCGGCCTTCCTCGCTGACTTCCAGCGGCACGATATAACCCGGCAGGCGGATGTGCTTGCCGTCCAGGCTTTGTACGACCGGCGCGTTGGGCAGGTCCTGCTTGGCGGCCGGCGCTGACTCCACCGACAACGCATCGGCCATGCCCGACAAGTCGTGCAGCGGTTTCATGTTGGGGATTTCCGGCGGCGCGTCCGGCGGGATCATCTCCTGCCACGACAGGTCCTTGGGCTGGTCTTCAGCCCACACGGGCAGGGCCACCAGCAGTAACAGTGCGAGCACGGCGCGACGCATCAACAGCTTCCTCATAAACGTATCGACAGGCCGTCGGCCAACGATTGCCGGTAGGCGCGCCAGGCTGGCACGCTGCCCATCAGCAGGGCTGCGACGAGAATACCGCCCAACAAAGTCCATTCATATTCGCTCGGCAACGACAGCGGCAGGTCCAGGCCGTAGTTGGCCTGCAAATACCCGCGCGACGCGGCGATGCACACATACAGCAGCCCGACGCCGGCGATCACGCCCGACAATGCCAGGGCGAAGGCTTCGAAGATCAGCAAGGTCGCAATATGCCAGGGCCGCGCGCCCACCGAACGCAGGATTGCCATTTCCCGGCGGCGCTCGTTGAGGCTGGTGAGGATCGCGGTGAGCATGCCGATCAAGCCGGTCAGCACCACGAACAGCGAGATCACGAACAGCGCTTTTTCAGCCGTGCCCATCATGCTCCACAGCTCTTGCAACGCCACGCCCGGCAGGATCGCCAGCATCGGCTCGCCACGGAACTCGTTGATCTCCCGTTGCAGGGCGAAGGTGGAAATCTTGTTGTTCAAACCGAGCATGAACGCGGTGATGGCTTGTGGCGTCAGGTCCATGTTGCGGGCCTGGTCGGCGCTGATCCGGCCTTTGCCCTGGGCCGGTACGCCGTTGTGCCAGTCGATGTGAATCGCTTCCATGCCGCCGAGGCTGATATGCAGTGTGCGGTCCACCGGAGTGCCGGTGCGCTTGAGAATGCCGACCACGGTGAACGGCTTGTCGTCGTGCTTGACCAGGCTGACTAACGCCACGCCGTGGGCCAGCACCAGCTTGTCGCCGAGCTTGTAATGCAGCGCGTCGGCCACTTCGGCGCCGAGCACCACTTCGAATGGATCGGTGGCGAAGGCGCGGCCGCTGGCCAGTTCCAGGTTCTGCCGGCGGCCGTATTGGTAGTGTTCGAAATAGGATTCGTTGGTGCCCATCACGCGGTAGCCACGGTGGGAGTCGCCGAGGGAAATCGGGATCGCCCATTTTACCTGCGGGTTGGCCGCGAAGTGCTCGTAGCTGTCCCAGCGAATGTTGTTGGTGGCGTTGCCGATGCGGAACACTGAATACAGCAGCAAATTCACCGAGCCGGAGCGCGCGCCGACGATCAGGTCGGTACCGCTGATGGTGCTGGCGAAGCTGGCGCGGGCTTCGGTGCGTACCCGTTCCACCGCCAGCAACAGGCACACCGACAGGGCGATGGCGAAGGCGGTGAGGATCGCGGTAAAGCGGCGGTTAGCCAGGCTGGCCATGGCTAGTCGAAACAAATACATCTCAAACCTCTGCGGGCGTGGCGGCGCGATTGAGTTCGGCCAGCGACAGGTTGCGGTCGAACAGCGGCGCCAGGCTCTGGTCATGGCTGACGAACAACAGGCTGGCGCCTGCTTCGCGGCATTCGGCGAACAGCAACTGAATGAAGGCTTCCCGGGCGTCGTAGTCCAGGGCCGAGGTCGGCTCGTCGGCGATCACCAGCTCCGGCTGGCCGATCAGCGCACGGGCAGCGGCCACCCGTTGTTGCTGGCCGATGGACAGGGAGTCGGCGCGGCGCTCCAGCAGGCTCTTGTCCTTCAGGCCCAGGTGGGCGAGCAAGGTCGCGGCAGCCTGGTCGACGCTGCCGTGACGCTGGATTGCCCGCTGCGCCCGTAACGTTGAAAAGTGGCAGGGCAACTCGACGTTCTCGCGCACCGAGAGAAACGGCAACAGGTTGAACTGCTGGAAGATGTAGCCGGTGTGGTCGACCCGGAAACGGTCGCGGGCGCCAGCCGAGAGTTCGGTCAGCTCCTGGCCCAGCAGGCGAATACTGCCGCGGCTGGGCTTTTGCACACCGCCCAACAGGCCCAGCAGGGTGGTCTTGCCACTGCCGCTGGGGCCCTTGAGGAACAGGGTTTCCCCCGGCTCCAGGCGGAACGTGGGGATGTCCAGCAACTGTGGGTGACCGGGCCAATTGAAGCCCAGGTCAGACAGTTCGATAAGTGCTTGGGTCATAGGGAGGTCAGTGGTCTGGCTCGATTTGGATGATGACACCGATCAACGGTAGGAGCTGGCTTGCCTGCGATGGCATCACCGCGGTGTTTCTGGAGCACCGCGGCGTCTGCATCGCAGGCAAGCCAGCTCCTACAGTGTGGTGTTTACATCAGAATTTCAGGGTGGCTGCTGTGGCCGTCGCTTCCACACCCTGCTGGCCGCTCGGGCCAATGAGTTGTACCTGAATTTTCTGGGTGGCGGGGAAGGTCTTGAACACCTGGGTCAGGTCGAGGTTGCTCAGGGCGGTCGGCGTGGCGCAAGTGAACTGGTAGTGAGCGTGGATTTCGCTGTGGTCGTGGTGATGTTCGTGGGCGGCGGCGCCTTTGCCATCGGTGGCGTGGTCGTCATCGTCTTCATCGTGGTCGGCTTCAGGCTTGTCGCCGAACAGCGGGCTGTTCAGTTCCTGGGTGCTGATCACGCAACCGGCGGCCTTGGGCAGGCTGAACAGCACCAAGGGTTGCTCCAGTTGCTTACGGGCGGCGGCGACCTTGGCTTTGTCGGCAGGGGTGGTGGCGAGGTGTTCGAAACCCACCAGGTTCATCGCCGGGCTGTCCAGTTCCAGCTCCAGGGCCTGGCCGTCGAGCACCGCATTGAGGCGACCCACGCCGTGTTCGTGGGCACCGAGGCTGCCGTGCTCGTGATCATGGTCGTGCTCGTCGGCTGCCTGGGCGATGGCCAGTGGCAACAGGGCGAACGGCAAAGCGAGCAGCAAACGGCGCATGGTGGAACTCCCGAACAAAGATGAAAGTTTTGTTATGTGATCTTATAACAATTTTGCGAGGAGTTTGACCGCCTGCTTGGCGTAGCGCAAGACGCGTGGGAGCATGCTCGTCAGAAAAGTGCGGGAGTAAGTGCGATGTTGAGAATTCGTGGAACCGTCGGTGACCTGCCGGTGGACTTGACCCTGGAGCTGGATGACGGCGACTGGGCCCGGCTGGGCGCGCAGTTGCAGGCCAGCAAACCGCCGAGTGCCGAGCCCGTGGTGGCACCGGCCGCGGGTAACCTGGACGAGAGCCTGTGGCAGGCCGCCCAGGATTTGCTGCGCAAGGCCGGGCAACTCAACGGCCTGGAATTGCTTGATCAGCTGGAAGGCCTGGCCGGCAGCGCCTCGGCGGGCAAGCGCCTGCTGGTGCGCCTGCGCCATAGCGCCAAGGTCAAGGTAGCCAGCGGCGGGGATACGCCGCTGTACAGTTGGATCGAGTAACGATCAGTAAAGCGCGGCGAACAGCTTGCGGCGGTACACGGTGACCAGCGGATGATCGTTGCCGAGCAGTTCGAACACCTGCAACAGCGTCTTGTGGGGCAGGCCTTCGCTGTAGCTGCGGTTGCGGATGAACAGCTTGAGCAAGCCATCCAGCGCGGCGTCGTATTGCTGGCGCGCCAGTTGTTGCACGGCCAGTTGGTACACCGCCTCGTCATCCTGCGGGTTTTGCGCCAGGCGGGCTTTCAGGTCTGCGGCGTCCGGCAGGTCGGCGGCCTGGCGCAGGAAAGTGATCTGCGCCTTGGCGCCGGCCAGTGCGGCCTTGTGATCATCGCTCTTGACGGCGTCGAGCACGGTTTGCGCTTCGCCCAGTTCACCGCGCTCGGCCAGGCAGCGTGCGTACAGGATCAGCGCGGCGGCGTTGGTGTTGTCTTCGCCAAGCAGGGTGACCAGCACGGCCTCGGCGTCGGTGATACGGCCTTCGGCAAACAGCGCCTGGGCCTGCTCCAGTGGATCGGCAGCCGCCGGTGGTGGCATCTGCACATGGGGCTCCAGCATCGCGCGCACGGCGGATTCAGGCTGCGCACCGGCAAACCCATCCACTGGCTGGCCATCCTTGAACAGCACCACGGTCGGCAGGCTGCGAATGCCAAAGCGCGAGACCACGTCCGGCTCGGCATCGCAATCGACCTTGGCCAGCAGCAACTCACCCTGATAACTCTCGGCAATCTGCGCGAGCATCGGCATCAACGCCTTGCACGGCGCGCACCACTCGGCCCAGAAATCCACCAGCACGGGTTTTTCGAAGGAGTTCTGGATCACCGCCTGATCGAAGGTGGCGGTGGTGGCATCGAAGATGTACGGCGTGGGCTCACTCATGGGGAATCTCGAAGAAAGCAGGGGATGGGGCAACTATAAGGGTTGGTGGGGTTAGCTGAAAGCGGGGCGGTCTCAGGATCGCAATCGCAGGCAAGCCAGCTCCCACAGGGGAATGCATTTCAAATGTGGGAGCGGGCTTGCCCGCGATGCTCTCAAGCGCGCTGCGAATGGTACAGGCTCACCTTGCGAAACTCCCACGGCTCGGCCAGGTCGGGCAGTGTCAGGGCGTCGAGGATACCCAGGCGCTGATACTCCGGGTGCTGGAAGTCCCGAACCCGGGAATCGGCGACCAGCGCTTCGCGGCCGCGTGTCAGGAATTGATCCAGCAGCGGCAGGTTCGCCCGGTCGTACAGCACATCGGCGACCAGGATCAGGTCAAACCGGTCGGCTTCGGTGAAGAAGTCTTCTGAATAGCCCAGTGTTACGCCGTTGAGTTCGGCATTCGCCCGGCAGGCAGCCAGGGCCAGCGGATCCAGGTCGCACGCCACCACTTCCAGCGCTCCGGCCTTTACCGCGGCAATCCCGGCAACACCCGAACCTGCACCGAAATCCAGCACCCGCTTACCCGCGACCCACTCGGGGTTGGCCGCCAGGTATCGCGCCAGCGCCAGGCCACTGGCCCAGCAAAAGCTCCAGTACGGAGGCTCATGCAGGATGCGCCGGGTTTCTTCGGGGCTGAAGGCGCGGTCCATGTTGTCGGCGTCCAGTAACCACAGCGACAACTCGGTGCCTGGCAGCGGGCAGGGCACCAGTTGGGCGTCGCCGATCAGTTCGCTCAGTGCGCGTTGCAGGTCCAGCGGTGGCGTCATGGTGCGGGAACGAGTTGCAGCGGCCCGGTGGTCTGGGTGATCGCCTGGGTGATGCGCACCGGCGGCAGGTGCAGGATCAACTGGCCGGACTGGCTGGCGCGACCACGCAATTCAACGCGCCCGCCCGCCGGGAACGCTTGCGGGTTGAAGCGCAGGCGGAAGGCCAGGGGCTTGTTGTTGCCGATCAGCACGCTGCTGGCCAGCAGTTGTTGCGGGCGCGAACGGTCGTCGATCACCAGCAGCGCCAGTTCGACTTCGGCACCCGCCGGTATACCGTTCAATTGGCCGCTGACTTCACGCTGGTAGGCGGGCAACGGGCCGAGATCTTCTTCCACACCCGGCAGTTTTTTCTCTTGTTGCGGTGCCGG
This sequence comes from Pseudomonas sp. G5001, assembly GCF_013385475.1. Lineage (NCBI taxonomy): Bacteria > Pseudomonadati > Pseudomonadota > Gammaproteobacteria > Pseudomonadales > Pseudomonadaceae > Pseudomonas > Pseudomonas sp. G5001. The sequence continues at coordinate 129,717 of NZ_JACAPZ010000001.1, read as the reverse complement.
AGCCGGCGCCGCAGGTTTTGGGGCATGGCTGCTGCAGGCGACCAGAAAACCGAGCAACGTGAGCAAAACAAGTGGTCGTAACTGCATGTACGGCTCCAGAAAGGACAAAATCCGTGGCTTAAAAAATATGAAACATAATAGTCAGCCTATATACCGTAAAGGCTATGGCTTGTCTTGCCACAGGGATGCGCTACCATGGCCCTCCCATTTTTTGTTGCCTGCCACCATGCACTGTCCCTTCTGCGGTGCCAACGACACCAAGGTCATTGACTCGCGTCTGGTCGCCGAGGGCGAACAGGTGCGTCGCCGGCGTGAATGCCTGGCCTCTGGCTGCGGTGAACGTTTCACCACCTTCGAAACCGCCGAACTGGTATTGCCACGTCTGATCAAGACCGACGGCAGTCGCCAGCCTTTCGACGAAGAAAAACTGCGCGCCGGAATGCAGCGCGCCCTGGAAAAACGCCCGGTGAGTGTCGAGCGGCTGGAAGCGGCACTGGTGCATATCAAGCACAAGCTGCGCGCCACCGGCGAGCGCGAAGTCAAATCCCTGGTGGTTGGAGAACTGGTGATGGGCGAGCTGCAAAAGCTCGACGAAGTCGCCTATATCCGTTTCGCCTCGGTGTATCGACGCTTCCAGGACCTCAACGAGTTCCGCGAAGAGATCGACCGCCTGGCCCGTGAGCCGGTAAAAGAATGAACCCACCTTCGGCAGAACAAGCGGGACTCGACGCCCATTACATGGCCCGTGCCCTGGAACTGGCGCGCAAGGGCCTGTACACCACCCACCCCAACCCGCGGGTTGGCTGCGTGATCGTGCGTGACGGGCAGGTTGTCGGCGAAGGCTGGCACGTGCGCACCGGCGAACCCCATGCGGAAGTCCATGCCCTGCGGGCAGCGGGCGACAAGGCTCGGGGCGCCACCGCCTACGTGACCCTTGAACCGTGCAGCCACCACGGGCACACACCGCCCTGCGCCGATGCCTTGGTGAATGCCGGCCTGGCCCGTGTGGTGGCAGCGATGCAGGACCCGAACCCGGAAGTCGCCGGGCGTGGCATGCGCCGCCTGGCCCAGGCCGGGATCGAGACCCACAGCGGCTTGCTGGAAAACGAAGCGCGGGCGCTTAACCCGGGCTTTCTCAAGCGCATGGAGCATGGCCTGCCGTTTGTGCGGGTCAAGTTGGCCATGAGCCTGGACGGTCGCACCGCGATGGCCAACGGCGAAAGCCAATGGATCACCGGCCCGGCCGCCCGTGCCGCGGTGCAGCGCCTGCGGGCCCAGGCCAGCGTAGTGCTGACCGGCGCCGACACGGTGCTGGCCGATGGTGCTCGCCTGACCGTGCGCGCCGCCGAACTGGGCCTGGATGAAGAAACCACCGCACTGGCGATGTCCCGTCCGCCGCTGCGTGTGCTGATCGACGGCCGCCTGCGGGTGCCGCTGAATGCGCCGTTCTTCAAGGCTGGCCCCGCGCTGGTCATCACCTGCGTGACGCCGGACAACCAGTACCCCACAGGCCCCGAGTGCCTGGTGGTGCCGGGTGTCGACGGCCAGGTCGACCTGCGTTCCGCGCTGGTGGCCCTGGCGGCCCGTGGTGTCAACGAAGTGTTGGTGGAAGCGGGCCCAAGCCTGGCGGGTGCCTTCGCCCAGCAAGGGCTGGTGGACGAGTACGTGATATTCGTCGCCGGCAAGTTTCTTGGCTCTGCCGCCCGGCCTTTGCTGGACTGGCCGCTTGAGAAACTGGCCGACGCCCCCCAACTCAAGATCACTGAAATGCGCGCTGTTGGCGATGACTGGAGAGTCACTGCCATCCCTCTGCCATCAGCGAGCGTATAATTCCCGGCCTGCGCCACGTCTTCAGGAGAACGGCATGTTCACCGGCATTATCGAATCCATCGGCAGCATCCGTGCAATGACCCCAAAAGGCGGCGATGTACGCCTGCTGGTTGAAACCGGCAAGCTCGACCTGAGCGACGTCAAACTGGGCGACAGCATCGCCGTCAGCGGTGTATGCCTGACCGTCATCGAATTGCCTGGCAACGGCTTTGCCGCCGATGTCAGCCGGGAAACCCTGGACTGCACCGCGATGAACGACCTCAAGAGCGGCAGCCCGGTGAACCTGGAAAAAGCCCTGACCCCGACCACCCGTCTCGGTGGGCACCTGGTCAGCGGTCACGTCGACGGGGTCGGCGAAGTCGTTGCTCGCAGCGAAAATGCCCGCGCCGTGGAATTCCGCATCCGCGCGCCCAAGGAGCTGGCCAAGTACATCGCCCACAAGGGCTCGATCACCGTCGACGGCACCAGCCTGACCGTGAACGCCGTGAATGGCGCCGAATTTGAACTGACCATCATTCCCCACACCCTGAGCGAAACCATCATGGCGTCGTACCAGCCGGGTCGCCGGGTGAACCTGGAAGTGGACTTGCTTGCCCGTTACCTGGAGCGCCTGTTGTTGGGCGATAAGGCCGCAGAGTCTGACTCTCTTCAAGGGCCCGCCGGGAACATCACTGAAAGTTTTTTAGCCGCTAACGGCTACCTTAAATCCTGACCCAAGGGGGTGCCGCGTGGCGCTCAACAGCATCGAAGAACTGGTTGAAGACATCCGCCAAGGCAAGATGGTCATCCTCATGGATGACGAAGACCGCGAGAACGAAGGCGACCTGATCATGGCCGCCGAGTGCTGCCAGCCGGAACACATCAACTTCATGGCCAAGCACGCCCGTGGCCTGATCTGCATGCCGATGAGCCGCGAGCGCTGCGAGTTGTTGAAGCTGCCGTTGATGGCGCCGCGCAATGGTTCCGGGTTTGGCACCAAGTTCACCGTGTCCATCGAAGCCACTACCGGTGTCACCACCGGTATCTCCGCTGCTGACCGCGCCCGCACCGTACAAGCCGCTGCCGCGAAAGACGCCAAGGCCGAAGATATCGTCAGCCCTGGCCACATCTTCCCGCTGATGGCCCAGCCGGGTGGCACCCTGGCTCGCGCCGGCCACACCGAAGCGGCCTGCGACCTGGCGCGCATGGCCGGTTTCGAGCCGAGCGGTGTGATCTGCGAAGTGATGAACGACGACGGCACCATGTCCCGTCGCGCCGAGCTGGAAGAATTTGCCGCGCTGCACAACATCAAGATCGGCACCATTGCCGACCTGATCCACTACCGGATGATCCACGAACGTACCGTTCAGCGGATTGCCGAGCAGCCGCTGGACAGCGAACTGGGCCAGTTCAACCTGGTGACCTATCGTGATTCCGTGGAAGGCGACGTGCACATGGCCCTGACCCTGGGCACCATCTGCGCTGAAGAGCCAACCCTGGTGCGGGTGCACAACATGGACCCGCTGCGGGACCTGCTGATGGTCAAGCAACCGGGGCGCTGGAGCCTGCGGGCCGCGATGTCCGCGGTGTCCGAGGCCGGCAGCGGTGTGGTGTTGCTGCTGGGCCATCCGCTGGACGGCGACGTGCTGCTGGCGCATATCCGCGAAACCGCCGACCACGCGCCGGTGAAAAAACCGACCACCTACAGCATCGTCGGGGCCGGTTCGCAGATCCTGCGGGACCTGGGCGTACGCAAAATGCGCCTGATGAGTGCGCCAATGAAATTTAATGCCATATCCGGTTTCGACCTGGAAGTAGTAGAATACGTGCCCTCCGAATAAAGGCCGGCGTTGTTTGCCCCTTGTTCGCGGTTCAAATATCACTGAGGGGCGCGCACTAAGCGCGTCCCGGCTCTTTAAGAGATTTGTCGAATGACCCTGAAGACCATCGAAGGTACCTTCATCGCCCCCAAAGGCCGCTATGCCCTGGTGGTTGGCCGCTTCAACAGCTTCGTGGTTGAAAGCCTGGTAAGCGGTGCCGTGGATGCCCTGGTTCGCCACGGTGTGAGCGAAAGCGACATCACTATCATCCGCGCTCCTGGCGCCTTCGAAATTCCACTGGTTGCGCAGAAAGTTGCACAGCAGGGTGAATACGCGGCGATCATCGCCCTGGGCGCGGTCATTCGTGGCGGCACTCCGCACTTCGAATACGTGGCTGGCGAATGCACCAAGGGCCTGGCCCAGGTGTCCATGGAGTTCGGCGTGCCGGTCGCCTTTGGCGTGCTGACCGTTGATTCCATCGAACAAGCCATCGAGCGTTCCGGCACCAAGGCCGGCAACAAAGGTGCTGAAGCTGCCCTGTCCGCCCTGGAAATGGTCAGCCTGCTGGCGCAGTTGGAGGCCAAGTGATTAGCGACGACAGCGATCAGTTCAACCCCCAGGACCCGCGCCCGGCAGACGCCGGCAAGCCATCGAAAAGCGAAAAGCGTCGTTCGGCCCGCCAGCTCGCGACCCAGGCTTTGTACCAGCGCCACATGGCGAAAACCTCGCTGAACGAAATCGAGGCGCAGTTTCGCGTCGACAACGATTTCAGCGCGGCCGATGCCAGCTACTTCCACGACATCCTGCACGGTGTTCCGGCCAACCTGGCGGAGATCGACGCTGCACTGACGCCGTGCCTGGACCTGGCGATCGAAGAGCTGGACCCGGTTGAACTGGCCGTACTGCGCCTGTCCACCTGGGAACTGCTCAAGCGCGTCGACGTGCCTTACCGCGTTGTGATCAACGAAGGGATCGAACTGGCGAAAGTCTACGGTTCCACCGACGGTCACAAGTTCGTCAACGGCGTGCTCGACAAGCTGGCCCCGCGCCTGCGTGAAGCCGAAGTGAAGGCGTACAAGCGCTAACTGGCGCTTGCTGACGCAATGGGCGAGTTTGAGCTGATCCGCAACTACTTCGCCGCCGCGCCCTGTGCGCAGGGCGGCGAAGGCATTGCACTGGGGATTGGCGACGACTGCGCCTTGCTGGCTGTTCCTCCCGGGGAACAGCTGGCGATTTCTACCGATACCCTGGTGGCCGGCGTGCATTTTGCCGACCCCTGCGATCCGTTTCTGCTCGGCCAGCGCTCGCTGGCCGTGGCAGTCAGCGATCTGGCAGCCATGGGCGCCAATCCCCTCGCGTTTACCCTTGCCCTCACCACCCCGACGGTTGATGCCGATTGGCTGCAACGCTATGCCCAGGGCTTGAACGCCATGGCGCAGGTTTGTGGCGTGGTTCTGGTAGGTGGCGACACCACCCGTGGGCCGCTGAGCCTGACCATGACCGTGTTTGGCCGGGTGCCGGCGGGCCAGGCCTTGACCCGCAGCGGCGCGCGGCCTGGCGACTTGCTGTGTGTGGGCGGTGAGTTGGGTGACGCAGCGGGCGCCTTGCCGCTGGTGCTGGGGCAGCGCACGGCGGAGGCGGCTATCGCCGAGCCGCTGCTGGCCCATTACTGGTCGCCGCAACCGCAGTTGGCGCTGGGCTTGGCGTTGCGGGGCAAGGCCACGTCTGCCATGGATATTTCCGACGGCCTTTTGGCTGATTGCGGGCATATCGCCAAGGCGTCGGCTGTCAGCTTGTTGATCGAGCAGCAAAAACTGCCATTGTCCGCCGCCTTGCTGGCGTTCGTCGGTGAAGCGGATGCCCGGGTGGCCGCGTTGAGCGGGGGGGACGACTACGTACTGGCGTTCACCTTGCCGCCCGCCGAACTGGCGCCGCTGTTGGCCGCCGGTGTGCCGGTCCATGTAATCGGCCGGGTCGAGGCGGGGCAGGGCGTTACCGTGCTGGATGCGTCTGGCCAGGACGTCACGCCGGCCATTCGTGGCTATCAACATTTCTGAAAGGCATAGAACCAAGCTGAAGGCCAATCGAACCTATTGATCTTTATCAGCGATAATTCAGCTTAAGCGTCTGTAGGAACCTACTGTTACAATCCCTCCCCTGTGAAATCTGAAATCAGGAGCACAAGGTGCCCGTCGTTTTCGTCGCCGCTTCCAAGCTGCCAACCCCTTTTGCCACGTTCACCATGAATGGCTTTCTTGAAGAAGCCACCGGGCGCGAACACGTTGTTCTCAGCCTCGGTGACGTGGCGGACGGTGCCCCGGTCCTCGGTCGCGTGCACTCCGAGTGCCTGACCGGCGATGCGCTATTCAGCCAGCGCTGTGACTGCGGCTCGCAACTGGAAGCCGCCCTGCAGGCCATCGCCCGCGAAGGCCGTGGCGTGTTGCTGTACCTGCGTCAGGAAGGCCGTGGCATTGGCCTGCTGAACAAGATCCGCGCCTATGAGCTGCAAGATGGCGGCGCCGACACTGTGGAAGCCAACGAGCGCCTCGGTTTTGCCGCTGACCAGCGCGACTATGGGATCTGCCTGCCGATGCTCCAGCACCTGGGCGTCAAATCCCTGCGGCTGATGACCAACAACCCGCGCAAGGTCAAAGCCTTGACCGACATGGGCATTACCGTCGCCGAGCGCGTGCCGCTGCACACCGGCCACAACCCGCACAACAAGCTCTACCTGGCCACCAAGGCCAGCAAGCTCGACCACATGATGGGCAACGAGCACCAGGGCGAGGCCGACCGGGCGTGACGCGCGGCCAGGTCAAGCGGCGACTGTCGTTTAACTGGTGGCAATACCTGGCGTTGGCGTTGGTGCCGTTGTTTGTGATCAACCTGGTGTTTGGCAAGGCCGAGCCCTTGCTGCCCGTGCTGGCGATGCCGTTTTTTATCGCCGGCGTAGCCTCGATGTTTGTCAGCCTGCGTTACTTTCACGGCTATAAACACGCGCTGATCGCCACCGGCAAAGCCCTCGATACCCCTGAAGAACCGGCTGCCTGGATCACCCTCGCGGCCCGCCGTCGTGTGGCGTTGCTGGTGGCTGCACTGCCGGCCTGGGTCGGCGCGCTGGCGGTGTTTGTCGGGCTGGAAGCGGTGCCGCTGTTTCTGTTGGCACTGTCGACCCTGGTGCTGTTCTACCTCTACCGCATCCCGCGCCAGTTGGGTTGATGCGCGTCTGGCTGGCGGTGTGGCTGCTGGTCGTCGCGGCCCAGGCTGCGGCGGTCGAGCGGGTGGTCAGCCTTGCGCCTTCCTTGTCTGAAATCGTCGTTGAACTGGGCGCCGCCGATTTGCTGGTGGGCGTGCTGGATGGCGGCGAGCGGCCACAGGCGTTGGCGAACGTGCCGTCTGTGGGCAACTACGGGCAGTTGGACATGGAACGGCTGCTCAGCCTCAAGCCCGACCTGATCCTGATTTGGCCCGGCAGCGTCGGCCCGGGCCCGCGTGAACAGCTGCAACGCCTGAACATCCCGGTATTTGTCGCCGAACCCCACAGCCTCGAACAACTCACCTCACAGGTCGAAACCATTGCCCGGCAACTCGGGCGGGATGACGCCGGCCGGCAATTGGCCGCGCAGTTGCGTCAGCGCTTGGCCGAATTGCGCTCGCGCTATCACCGGGCCGAGCCGTTGCGGGTGTTTTATCAGGTGTGGAACCAGCCGCTGTACACCGTGGGTGGCGGGCAGATCATCAGCGATGCGCTGAGTGTGTGCGGCGCGCGCAATGTGTTCGATGACCTGAAATTACCGGCACCGCAGGTCAGCATTGAGTCGGTGTTGCAGCGTAATCCCGAGGTGATTCTGGCGGGCGATCAAGCGCAGCTGGATGCCTGGAAGGCCTGGCCCCAGGTGGCGGCGGTAGCGAACGGGCATTTGCTGCTGGTGCCCGACAAGGGCCTGGAACGGCCCAGCGGGCAGATGCTGGAAGCGGTGGCGCGGTTGTGTCAGGTTCTTGCTCCGGGGCTGTGAGACCGCTATCGCAGGCAAGCCAGCTCCCACATTTGACCGAGTCGTCTGGATAAGCACGGTCCCCTGTGGGAGCCGGGCTTGCCCGCGATGAGGCCGGTGCAGACGACTTAGAGCTCCGGCGTCCAGGTCACCCCGAACATCAGTGCCCGGCCTTCTTCCCGATAGCCATATTGCTGGCCTTGATACTGATACAGCGCCCGGCTGTAGTCCTTGTTCAGCAGGTTATCGAGCTTCATTTCCAGCGTGACTTCATGGTTCACCGCCCAACTGCCCCGTAGCCCCAGCAAGCCATACCCGCCCAGGCGTTGCTGGTTCGCCGCATCGTCGTAGCTGCTGCTCACCGCTTGCCAGCTGGCGCCGACGCCGAATTGATCGAATTGGCGATCCAGGTCCAGGCTCAGGGTGCGCCGGGCTCGACGCGCCAGTGTGCGCCCGGTGTCGCGGTCGCGTGGGTCGATCAATGCAACGGCGAGGCTGCTTTGCCAGCCGAACAGTTCTTGCTTGAGCGCCGCCTCGAAGCCGTTGATGCGTGCGGCGCTGACGTTTTGCGGGCCGTTGCTGGCAAACACGATCGCATCCTGAATATCGGTGCGGTACAGCGAGGCTTCCAGTCGGCTGCTGTCGCTGAGCTGGCTGCGCCATTGCACTTCGTAGCTTTTCGATGTCTCGGGCTTGAGGTTCGGGTTACTGTTTTTGAAGCCGAATTCGTCCGGGTAGTAGAGGTCGTTGAACGTAGGCGCGCGGAAGCCTTCGCTGTAGCTCAGCAACAGATCATTGTCCGGGTTCAGCGGCAGGGTGAAGGTGCCGCTCCAGCTGTTGTGGCCGCCGAACTGCTGGTTATCGTCGCGACGCAGGCCCAGTTCGGTGGAAAAGGACTGGGCTTGAAAGCGGTGCTGGATAAACGCCGCTCGATTCCAGCGACTGTCTTCGGCGAACGCGGTGCTGCTGTTGACCTGGTCCTCGTACCAGTCGCCGCCCAGGATCAGGCTGTTCTGCTCATTGAGGGTCAGGTCGTTCTGCCAGTTCAGTGAGTTGCGGTAAGTGTTGAACACGCTGCGTTCGGTGCTGAGCTTGTCCCGGGTTTCTTCGCGGTTTTCGCTGTGGCCCGCTTCCAGCCGGGACTTCCACGTGTCATTGATACGCGCGTCAACATAGGTGCTGACACTGCTCACGGTGAAGTGGGTGTAGGGCTTTTGCTGGAAGCTTTGGAAGGTGGTCGAATCGAAGCGACCGAACGGGTTGTCGAATTCGCTTTTGCCGCGGTTATCCAGCACGTTCACACCCGCTTCGAGGTCATCGTTGAAGGCATGGCTCAGGCTGAAACTGATGGCCTGGTTGCGATAGGCGTCATGGTCACGGTCGCTGGGATAGGAGTCGTACGTGCGATTGATTCCGGCCGTGTCATCCAGGCTGGCGCCGAGGTTGAAGCGGGTTTGCGCATCGCCGCCGGACAAGCCCAGGCTGCGTTCCCACGTCTGGTTGCTGCCAAATCCCACATGCAGGCGGGGTTGCAGGCCGGACTCGTTACCACGCCGGGTGAAAATCTGGATCACCCCGCCAATCGCATCGCTGCCGTAGATCACCGAGCGCGAACCTCGCAGGACTTCCACGCGTTCGATCTGCTGGATGTTCAGGTGCTGCAGGTTGCTGTCGCCGGAAGTCGAGTTGCCGATGCGCTGGCCGTCGACCAGCACCAGGCTCTGGGCCGACTTGGTGCCACGAATGTAAACGCTTGCCAGGCTGCCACGGCCACCGGCCTGTGAAACCTGCACGCCGGGCACGCGGCTGAGCAAGTCGGTCACGCTGGTGGGTTGCAGGCGGTCGATGTCGTCGCGGGTGAAGACGGTGTTGGCGGCGCTGCTGTCGTTGCGCGCCTGGACCTGGCGGTTGGCGCTGATCACCATGTCGGGCAGCTTGAGGGCTTGGTCGCGTTCGAAACTGTCGGCGAGCAGGTCGGTGGCGGGCAGTAACAGAAGGGGCAGGGCGAGGCGAAGGCGGTTCATGGGCTGTCCGTAGCATTTGAAGTTGGCATAAAACAAATGTGGGAGCGGGCTTGCTCGCGAAGGCGCAGTGTCAGTCAATGCATCTGTCGACTGACCCAGCGCTTTCGCGAGCAAGCCCGCTCCCACATTTTTAATCGCGTTTCTACAGGCCCAGCAGGGCCATGCGCTGACGAACCGAAGCTTCAATCCCGGATTCATCCAGCCCGCACTCGGCCAGCATCTGCGCCGGCTTGGCATGCTCGACATACACATCTGGCAAGCCCAGGTGCAGCACCGACTTGAGGATATTCTCCCGCGCCAGAAACTCACTGACTGCCGCACCGGCGCCGCCCATGATGGCGTTTTCTTCGAGGGTCACCAGCAGCTCATGGCTGCCGGCGATCTCGCGCACCAGGGCCTCGTCCAGTGGCTTGACGAAACGCATGTCTACCACCGTGGCGTCGATCTTCTCGGCCACTTTCAAGGCTTCAGCCAATTGCACGCCGAACACCAGCAAGGCAACCCCGCTGCCCTGGCGGCGGACGATACCCTTGCCGATTTCGATAGGCTCAAGGTCCTTTTCGATCACTGCATTCGGACCATTCCCCCGCGGATAGCGCACAGCCGCCGGGCCGTTGTACAGGTGGCCGGTGCTGAGCATCTTGCGCAGTTCGTTCTCGTCGCTCGGGGTCATCACCAGCATGCCGGGGATGCAGCGCAGGTACGAGAGGTCGAAGCTGCCGGCATGGGTCGGGCCGTCTTCGCCCACCAGGCCCGCACGGTCGATGGCGAACAGCACGTCGAGGTTCTGCACCGCGACGTCATGAATCAACTGGTCATAACCGCGTTGCAGGAACGTAGAGTAGATCGCGACTACCGGCTTGGCGCCTTCACAGGCCATGCCCGCGGCGAAGGTCACCGCGTGTTGCTCGGCGATGGCCACGTCGAAATAGCGCAGCGGGAAACGCTCGCTGAACGCCACCAGGTCGGAACCTTCCTTCATCGCCGGGGTGATGCCCACCAGGCGCGGGTCGGCGGCGGCCATGTCACACAGCCATTCGCCGAACACACCGGAATACTTTGGCCCGCTGGGCTTCTTCGGCGCGGCGGCCGGGGCGTTCAGCGGTTCCAGCTTGGTGATCGCGTGGTAACCAATCGGGTCGACTTCCGCCGGGGCGAAGCCTTTGCCTTTCTTGGTCACGATATGCAGGAACTGCGGGCCTTTAAGGTCACGCATGTTGCGCAGGGTGGCGATCAGGGTTGGCAGGTCATGGCCGTCGATCGGGCCGATGTAGTTCCAGCCCAGCTCTTCGAACAGGGTGCCGGGAACCAGCATCCCCTTGGCATATTCTTCGGTACGACGGGCAATTTCCCACGCGCCGGGCAGACGCGAGAGCACCTTCTTGCTGCCTTCACGCATGCTTGCGTAAGTGCGGCTGGAGAGGATTTTTGCCAGGTAATTCGACAGGCCACCGACATTGCGCGAGATCGACATGTCGTTGTCGTTGAGGATCACCAGCATGTTGGCGTCCACTTCCGGCGCGTGGTTCAGCGCCTCGAAGGCCATGCCGGCGGTCAACGCGCCATCACCGATCACCGCAATCGCCTTGCGATCGCTGTTTTGCAGGCGGGCGGCAATGGCCATGCCCAGCGCTGCACTGATAGAGGTGCTGGAGTGGCCGACGCCAAAGGTGTCGTACTCGCTCTCGGAGCGGCGCGGGAAGGCGGCGATGCCATCCTTCTGGCGCAGTGTGGCCATGCGCTCGCGGCGTCCGGTTAGAATCTTGTGCGGATAGGCCTGATGACCCACGTCCCACACCAGCCGGTCGTCCGGAGTGTCGAATACGTAATGCAGCGCAATGGTCAGCTCGATGACGCCCAGGCCGGCACCGAAATGCCCACCGGTCTGGCCGACCGTGTAGAGCAATTCCAGGCGCAACTCATCGGCCAGGGTTTCCAGCTCGGCTTCACCCAGGCGGCGCAGGCCGGCTGGCGTGTTGGCACGGTCCAGCAGGGGCGTGGCCGGGCGCTTGCGGGGAATCTCTTGAAACGTCGTGGGCATCAGGCGAATCGTTATAGGTATAGAAGAGGCGGCAGTTTACCTCAAGCATCGCAAACTGCCCACGCAGAGCGCCGAACTTGGCTGATATGCGGTGGAAAAGGCCGCTGTTGTCAGTGGCGACGTTCGACGATATACCGCGCCAGGTCACGCAGTGGCTCGGCAGCCGCGTCGAAAGGTCGCAGGGCATCCAGGGCCTGGTCCCGCAGCTCCAGGGCGTACGCCTTGGCGGCTTCCAGCCCGAGAAGCGAAGGATAAGTCGGCTTGTCCCGTGCGATATCAGCACCCTGGCGCTTGCCGAGGGTCGCGGTATCGCTTTCAACGTCGAGAATATCGTCCTGCACCTGGAACGCCAGGCCGATGGCCCGCGCGTAGGTTTGCAGCGCCGCCAGTTGCGCAGCTTCGGCACGGCCACTGGCCAGGGCGCCGAGGTGCACGGCGGCCTCGATCAGAGCGCCGGTCTTGTGGCGGTGCATGTATTCCAGGGCTTGTTGATCGAGCTTCAAACCGACCGAGCCCAGGTCAATCGCCTGGCCGCCGACCATGCCGGCAGGCCCTGCGGCCAGCGCCAGCGCGGTAACCATGCGCAGACGGATCTCGGCGTTGACGCTGCTCAGGCGCGGGTCCAGCAGGGCGCTGAACGCCAGGCTTTGCAGGCCGTCACCGGCGAGAATCGCGCAGGCTTCATCAAAGGCTTTATGGGTAGTGGGTTGGCCGCGACGCAGATCGTCGTCGTCCATCGCCGGCAAATCGTCGTGTACCAGGGAGTAAGCGTGGATCAACTCCACCGCACAGGCGGCGCCGTTGGCTTCCTCCGCCTGAGCGCCGAGTGCTTCGCAGGCCGCATAGGCGAGCAACGGGCGAACCCGCTTGCCACCGTTCATCACGCTGTAGCGCATGGCCTCATACAGGCGGTTCAGCTCAGGGCTGGGCGCGACAAACAGCGGATCCAGCGCAGCATTGACCCGGGCCTGGCTGCCGGCCTGATAAGCGTCGATCATTCAGGCTGTTCCGCATCGAAAGGTTCTTCGGCCAACTCCCCATCGCGTTCCAGCAACACCTGGACCTTCTGCTCCGCCTGCGCCAGGGCGCTCTGGCAGTCGCGGGTCAGGCCGATGCCTTGCTCGAATGCGGTCAACGAGTCTTCCAGCGACAACTCGCCGTTCTCCATCCGCTCGACCAGGGTTTGCAGGTCGGCGAGGGATTGTTCGAAATCGAGTGCAACTTTTTTGCGGGCCATGGCGGCTATTCCGGTAGACGGTAAACCGGCGCGACACTAGCAGACATGGGGGATTGGGGCAAATGAGTGGGGGGATTTGCCTTGTAAATCAATCGCCTTGGGTGTTGATTTGATAGCGGGTGCTGCGGCCGCCGCCGGGTAGCCGAACCAGGCAGTTTTTTTCCAGAAGATCGGCCAGATGTCGGGTCGCCGTTGCCTTGGACACTTTGGCCACCGCCTGATATTGGGCCGCGCTGATCCCGTGCTCAAAGCCCTTCTCGCCGCCGTCGAGCAGGCGATTCAAGACTTTGGTCTGTTCGGCGCTGAGTGCGTGGTCCCGATGCTGCTGCCAGAAGCGGGTTTTGCCCAGTACCCGGTCAATCCGCACCATGGCCTGCTGCAAGCTACGAAGCAGCGTTTGCAGGAACCACTCAAGCCAATCGGTGATATCCAGCGTGGCCTTTTGACTGGTTTCCAGTGCACGGTAATAGCCCGCCCGGTCTTCAAGGATGCTCGCCGACATGGCGTAGAAGCGGATCGCTTGATGCTCTGCCTGGGCAAGCGCGAGGTCGGTAATCGCCCGCGTCAGACGACCATTACCATCATCGAAGGGATGCAGGGTGACGAACCAGAAATGCGCCAGGCCTGCGCGCAGCAATGGGTCAAGGGCCGCATGATGGCGACTGGCTTCAAACCATTCGATGAAATCGTCCAGCGACTGCTCTAGCCCTTGGCGGGGTGGGGCCTCGAAATGCACAGTGGGTCGGTCCAGTCGTCCCGACACAACCTGCATGGGCTCATCCCCCCTTAGCGCGCCTACGTTCAAGCCGTGGGTGGAAAAGCGGGCCTCCTCGGCGGGAAACAACCACCGATGCCAGTTAAATAGACGGGTGAGGGTAAACGGTTGAGCAAACTGTTGCGTGGCGTCCAGCATCAAGTCAGCCAGACCCTCACTGCGTCGGCTCACTGAGCCGTCTTGCAATTGCTCCAGGCCCAGGCGTCGGGCCAAAGAGGAACGTACGGAACCCACATTCAGTTGCTCACCCTCGATTGCCGAGGAGGTCAGAATGTTTTGCAGCAACGCATCCAGTTCATTCTCTGAGCTCTGGGCCTGGCTGACCGAACCGAGCATGCCCAGCAACTTTCCTTGCGCCTGCGTGCACTCGCGCAACAACGCTGCGAGGCGCTCTGGTTGCCAGTGAAAGTGCGGCCAGTCGGGTTGTTGCCAGATCCAGTTCGGGTGATCCATGGGGGGCATGCTCTGTGCGTGAGCCGAATAGGAGGCTTATTCGGCTCATTTGGTGAGCCGATTGTGTGAGCTATTCGGCTCACTGTCCAGTCAGATGCGCACATCAGGTACAGCGCCGCCTCATCACTGGCCAGCAGGATCGCCTGTTCCATAACCTTTGGCGCAGTACTCGCCAGCTCCATCGATTCGCTGGCTGTCGCCCCCAGGCTTTCAAACAGCTTGCCGGCGTCCTTGAAGATCTCCTGCGCTTGCTTGATGGCGTCCCACACGCCGGTAATCGCCGTCCAACTTCCCGCCAGCACGCCATTGCCAATCGCGCTCGAAGTGGACCTTTCCCAGTGCGGCCGGAAACCACTCCATTACTTGCGAAGCTTTTTCTGTTCCGAGCCGCTGCCCGGTACTACGTAAAACAGCGATTCAGCTCATTGACGGCAGTGGCGTTTTCAGTGGTGCGGTGCATTGGCCCTGAGCATCCTTGAGACTGGCCTCAAACTCGACCAGTCCTCCATGCACCTTCTGCAATGCCTCGATCTGCCGCACCAACTCCTGCTTCTTGTTGGCGATCGCCTTGTCCGCCAGGCCCCAGGGCAGCCCATCACCGTGATGCCCACCCAGAATTGCCTGCAACTCCTTGAGCTTGAAACCCAACTGCTGGGCGCACTTGATGAACGTCAGCAGTTCGACACTTTGCGTGGAGTAAAATCGATAACGACCTTCCCGCTGCGGCGGCGGCAACAGGCCGATGGCTTCATAGTGACGAATCGCTTTGATGGTTGTGCCCGACAGTTGCGCGGCTTTGCCGATGTACATGAAAAGTCCTTTTCCCAAAGAGTGCGCCGGCCTGTTTCAGCCACTGTTCCCGCTGTGCTGGCGTAGAGCCCAACACCGGCCCGAACAGCAACGTCTTGATCGGCTGAATGCCACAAAACGCCAGTGTTGTCTTGCGCATCTGATGCAGCGCGGGCATGCGGTAGAACCACCTGTAATACCACGCTGGCGTGTCCAGGGTCACCAGCAAATGCGCAGTTCGGCCCTTCAGGAGTTTGTCGGGGAAGGCTTTGCCTTTGCGGTATTTGAAGGCGAAACCAGACAGGAGAATTCGGTCGATAAAGCCCTTCATCAAAGCCGGGATGCCACCCCACCAGATGGGGAAGACAAACGTCAGGTGATTGGCCCACAGGATGTCGGATTGGGCGTTGAGCAGGTCGGGTTCCAGGGGTTGGGTTTGGTTGTAGCCGTTGTGCAGGATGGGATCGAAAGTCAGGTCGCCGAGGCGCAGGACGCGCACTTCGTGACCGGCGGTTTTGGCCGAGGTGATGTAGGTGTCGGTGAGGGCAGAGCAGAAGCTGGTGCGGGAAGGGTGGCCGAGGATGACCAGGATGCGTTGGCTCATGGTGGTGGGGATCCTGAAAGTTGGGGGTTCAGGGTGAGGTGTGACCTTAGGGGGAGAGTCAAGAAGAGGCGGTGATTGGGAATGGCCAGGAAGACTGATCCCTTTCATTTGCAGGACGTTTCCTAGAGAATTCCAAGCGCTTGCGCCAGCAAAATCCCGCGACTAGTCTGCGTTCCGTCACTGCTTATTCGGTGATCGGGTTTAGTCGCCCGGACAACGCTAGGCGTACAGCGCCATCTCAAAGCCAGGTATTTATCGCCTGCACTTTATGGTGGCTGTGCGCAGGGCACCTTCGGGTGCGCCGGTGCCTAGCGGCCGGTCGACTAACCTGCGTACAGCTGCCACCTTCTGATCGTTTAGTCGCGAGAGGTTAGTGGTTTAACTCACTGCTAGGAGTTCTACCATGGTCAAAGTTACCCCCGATCCACCCGCATTCCATAAATCCTTACTTCGTGACACTGACGCCTCGCGCCGAGTGATTGATCACTACCTCAAAGCGCCGGACGCGCAGCCGTCCCCCAATCCGTTTACCGTTGATGACGAGCTGAGTTTCGAAGATGCCCTGGCCCATGCTGCCGAGTTATTGCATTGTGCCGTGGCGACCGCCCAGGCGTCGACCGAGCCGCTGAACGGCGCGCAGCGGGCGGTGATGCATTTGGTGGAGATGTCGAAGGTGGTGGTGGATAGGGCGTTGGATTGCTTGCAGCCGAGGTGAGGATCCTAAGCCGACACTGAGGTAACGATGCATTTGGTCAGCAACCTACTGACCAAATGCTAATCATCACGGCTCAGGGGCGCAGATCCCGGCAGACGATTGTCATCGAGTAAAGCTCTCCCCTCAGGCGTAGGGCTTGAAGTCGTTGTTGTCGCGAGTGAGTAACTGCATCAGCTTGGGATGGATGAAGAGCTTTTCCTTGCCAACCTGAACCTCTTGCAGAACGCCGATGGCGACTAGTTCTTTGAGGTAACGGGAGGCTGCTTGACGCTGGGCAATCTGTTTGTCGACGACGTTGCTGATGCGGCAGTAGGGCTGTTCGAAAATGACGTCTACCAGCTCGCGGGAATAGGTTTTCGGCAACTGCTCACGAACAAACTGGGTGGTGTGCTCGGACAGGCTGCGAATAGCGGCAATTTTTGCACAAGTCCAGCGTGCTGTTTCTTCCACAGCGCTGAGCATGTACAGCAGCCAAGGCTCCCAGGCTTGTTTGTGAGTGACATCAAGCAACAGGCGGTAGTAATCGGCTCTATGGGCAATGATGTAACGGCTAAGGTAGAGAATCGGTAGATTCAGCAGGCCTTCCTGGATCAGGTACAGGGTGTTGAGCACTCGCCCGGTACGGCCATTGCCGTCGGTGAATGGGTGAATGGCTTCGAATTGATAGTGACTAACCGCCATACGTACTAATGGATCCAGGTCGGTCTCGTTGTGCAGGAAGCGCTCCCAGTTGGCGAGCATGTCACGTAAGCGATTTTCGCCTTCCGGTGGGGTATAGATGATCTCGCCGGTTCGGTCGTTGGCTAGCTGGACTCCTGGCACCCGGCGTATATCCATGTTCACGCCTTTAAGCGTGCGGCAGATTTCGACTGCAGTACCGGTGGAGAGTGGGCGGTCGGCCAACGATTGATAACCTTTCTGCAGGGCTTTGCGGTAGCGCAGTGCTTCCTTGGTCGCTGGGTCTGCGTGGCTATCTCCATCCTGAGCATGCTGAAAGAGCAAATCCGTGGTGGTGACGATACTTTCGATCTCTGAGCTGTCCTTGGCCTCCAGCAATGGAATGGTGTTGATCAGCATTGTCTGGTTAGGGATCAGCTCAGCCGCTTGCTTCAATTCGGCCAGGGCTGTGCGGGCCTCAATGCAGCGTTTGAGCACTGCATGGGTTTCCAGAACAGTTGCCGGTGGCAAAGTGGGAAGCTGGTTGTAGGGCTTGTCAGCCTGCCAGGGAAGGTGGGATGCGGTCATGGATGGGGCTCGGTCTTTGACTTATCCGTCTAAAGGTAAGAGGGGCTCATCAGGGCGCCCTTTCGTGGCGTCAGTGTAAACATGCGTGCACTACGTGTCGCTATATTTTGATTTCTGCGACACGTCTTGATGTCATGTCGTTGGTAACGACAGGTATGCGAAACGTGTTCTTGGAACGGGCTTTTAGCGACGTATCAGGCGAATGTCCTGAGGATGGAAAAGACGGCTTGCGTGCCTTGGAGCGGTTGGCGCGTTCTCAAATAGCTCGATGCCTGGCAGGTGTAGCGCATTTCTTCCAGGCATTAAAAAGCCGGCTTGTGGCCGGCTTCTCGGGGACTGGTTCAGCTTATTTTTGGTAAACCTCACCAGCCTTCAAATCGTTCACCCAGGCTCGCACCCAGATGATAAGGGGCATCAGCGGGAACTCCTCCGCATCGCCAGGCAGGGCGGACCGGCTTCACGCCAACCCCCTGCCAAATGTGCGGCGGATAATACCCATATTCGCCTCAATTTCCCAGCTCCGGATCCGATTTAGAGCCTTCGTAGCCCAATAAATGCGCATCCAGCGGCACCGGCGGGCGGCGGTTATTCAGTGTCGCCCACCAGAACACCCAACCCAGAATCTCAAAGTTCTGCTCATGCCGCTGCTCATAGGTCAAAAACTCGTCCGGATGCTCGGCGCTGTTGTGGCTACGCATCCGCAGGCCACCTCCTGGACGGTTGTAGAGGTATTTGATCCGCAGCATTCCGTCGTGCTCTACCGCGTAGATTTCGCCATCGATGATCTGTTTGCGACCACAGTCGATGGCAAGGGTACTTCCGTCCTGGATGATGTCGATCATGCTGTTGCCGACCATGTAGGCCCCGAGCGCCCGCTCCGGGCTTACACCGATGGCTTCAAGGGTGTGCAGGGAGAGGCGGATGCTTTCGGTCGAGGTGAAGGTGGGGTGGAGGGGGATCTCCACGTCGATTTTTACCGGGCCCGAGACCGGGTGGGTGATGTAGTTGCCGCTGGTCTCGCGGGCGATACGGTGGGAGGTGTCTGCATCGGATCCTTCCAGCAGGTAGTTGGCGGGTGGATGTTTGGGGCCTTCGCCTGTGCGCAGCCAACGGCTGGTGACGCACAACAATTCTGCGAACTCGTTGAGCCGGCCCATGGGGACGCCGCGTTTGAACCAGTTGTTTACGTGTTGAGGCGTAACATCGCGGTTCTTGGCGAAGTCGGAAGCGGAAAGATGAACTTCCCGTAATAGCGCTCTTAAGCGATCACCTGATGTATTCATAAACGCAGAGTTTACTGGCCGTAAAATCAGATCAAATAAACCATGCGTTGAGTTGCTGTATGTAGGTGTTTCCTTATCGCAGGACTATTCTGCTAGTTGATTAAGCTAGTTAAACAATTGCTGTAAATATGTTTATTAAAGTAGCCGGATGTTTATATTTTTCCCACAAAAAAAGCCCCGTTTAATCGGGGCTTTTTCAGAGCGAATAGCGGTATCAGCCTTTGTAGGCAGCGACCGACTTCAGGATCTCGGCGCGGGCGGCGTCTGCATTGCCCCAACCGTCGATCTTCACCCATTTGCCTTTTTCGAGGTCTTTGTAGTTCTCGAAGAAGTGTTTGATCTGTTCCAGCAGCAGTGGTGGCAGATCGGTGTATTCCTTCACGTCGACATACAGCTGGGACAGCTTGTCGTGTGGTACTGCGATAACTTTGGCATCGCCGCCGCCGTCGTCAGTCATGTTCAGGATGCCGACCGGGCGGGCGCGGATAACCGAGCCTGGGGTAACCGGGTAAGGGGTCACGACCAGCACGTCGAGGGGGTCACCGTCGTCTGCCAGGGTGTTGGGGATGAAACCGTAGTTGGCCGGGTAGAACATCGGGGTGGCCATGAAACGGTCAACGAACAGGCAGTCGCTGTCTTTGTCGATTTCGTATTTGATCGGCGCGTGGTTGGCCGGAATCTCGATGGCGACGTAGATGTCGTTCGGCAGGTCTTTGCCAGCCGGAATCTTGCTGTAGCTCATTGGGCGTTGCCCCCGTAGTTGGCCATGGAACATGGCCGGATTGGCCTAAAAGTGGCGGCGATTATAGGCATATTCTGACGCCGATGCCATGCGTCAGACGTCGTAGGGCGCTTGGCGTTCCGTCTGATACCGCACGTCGCCGGCCTGCAGTTGGTGCAGGCGCGCCAGGGGATCCTGACGGTAGAAGTGGCTCAGTTGCTCGTACACCTGTGGATAACTGCTGACCAGTAAATCCGGGGCACTGAAGAAATATTCGCTGGTGACGGCAAAGAACTCGGCCGGGTTTTCCGCGGCGTAGGGGTCGATGGCCGTTTCGGCGTCAGGGTTGCGGTCGAGCTGGCGGTTGAGGTCGTCGAAGGCGCTTTGCATGACGCTGGCCCATTCCTGCACGCGCATGTCGTGGTGCAGGGGGGGCAGGCCGTTGGCGTCGCCGTTGAGCATGTCCAGCTTGTGGGCCAGTTCGTGAATGACCAGGTTGTAGCCTTCCCAGTTGCCGCTGGCCAGTACGCCGGGCCACGCAAGGATCACCGGGCCCTGTTGCCAGGCTTCGCCGCTGTGCTCGCCGTCCCACTCGTGTTCCACGCCGCTGGCGTCGCGATGGCGCTGCGGGCTGAGGAAGTCGTCGGGGTACAGCACGATCTCGTGGAAGCCCTGGTACCAGTCGAGGTCGCCAAGGTTCATCAGCGGCAGCTGTGCCTGGGCGGCGAGCAGCAGGCGCTGTTCCTGGTGCAGTTCGACGCCGGGCAGGGCGGTGAGGTGTTTTTCGGCGAGGAACACCACGCAGGCTTCCCGCAGCCACTGGTCTTGCTCGGCAGTGATGCCGTCGAGGAACGTCAGGTGATGGCGCACCCGCTGCCACGTTTCATCGGCAATCGGGTGCTTGGCCAGCAGGCGCCGGCGACGCCAGGCGCTGAGGGACCACATCGCAGGTTACTGCGGCTTGGCTTCGGTGGAATTGCGGCCAAAGCGGCTGCGGAACACACCGATGATCATCGGTACCAGCGACAGCAGGATGATGAACACCACCAGCAGCGACAGGTTTTTCTTGATGAACGGCACGTTGCCGAAGAAGTAGCCCAGGGTTACCAGGCCGCCGACCCAGAGGACGGTGCCGAACACGCTGAAACCGAAGAAGCGCGGGTAAGGCATTTTCGCGATACCGGCGACGAACGGCGCAAACGTGCGCAGGATCGGCAGGAAGCGCGCCAGGGTCACGGTTTTGCCGCCGTGCTTGTCGTAGAAGTCGTGGGTTTTTTGCAGGTAGTCGCGGCGGAAGATCTTCGAGTTGGGGTTGCTGAACAAGCGTTCCCCGGCCGTTCGTCCGATCACGTAGTTGGTACTGTCACCCAGGATGGCCGCGAGCATCAGCAGGCCGCCCAGCAATATCGGGTCCATGCCGCCGCCCGCTGCAACAGCGCCGGCGATGAACAGTAAGGAATCACCCGGCAGAAACGGCATGACCACCAGGCCGGTTTCGCAAAAGATAACCAGGAACAGAATGGCGTAGATCCACACTCCGTAGTTTCTCACCAGCATGTCGAGGTACACGTCGAGATGCAGGATAAGGTCGAGCGGGTTGAAATCCATGGAGGGCACCTGTGTGAATGGCCTGGCTCAGCGGGCCTGTGCGGAGGCTTCGGGTAATAAGGGCTACAAGGTTGTGGCGTAATTCTTACGACCCTGAAAGGTCCGCATTATACGGATAGAGTTGTGAAAAGCGTGCTGGTTTTGTAGCGGGGAATGTCGCGACTTCGATCTGATTGTAGACACAGCGTCAGTGTGGGAGGGGGCTCCCACAACAGATGTATGAGGTTTGGTTAATAGTTGTCAGTCATCGCTGATCGCAAGCACGTAATTCTTGAACTCGGTGTCTTCCCGAAAACCGATGGACTCATAGGTTTTCTGCGCCACCTGGTTGTCGCTGCTGGTGGACACACGCAGGCGCACGGCTTGAGTTTCCTTGGCCATCTTCTTCGCGGTACGCATCAGGTTGTCGGCCACCAACTGCCGGCGTGCGTCTTCGGCGACGTAGATGTCGTTGAGGATCCACACCCGCTTGAGGGACAACGATGAAAAGCTTGGATACAGCTGGCAAAAGCCAAGCAGTTTCTTGTCGTCATCGTCGGCCAGCGCCAGGTAGATCACGGACTCCTTGCGGCGCAGGCGTTTTTCCAGGAAGGCGCGGCTCGAATCAGGAAACGGCAGCGCGCCGTAAAATTCGCGGTATTTGACGAAAAGCGGGGTCAACAGGTCCAGGTGTTCCAGGGTCGCTTGAGTAATCCGCATGCCAGGCCTCAACTTCCAAATGGGGTATGACCACACAAGCGGCCGTGTCTCGATGCTGCCTAAAGCAGAGAAAAAGCGCAATCGTGCAGGGATCAGTCCTTCGGTGGGCTGAGCAGGAAGTTTCCTTTCATCAGGTCGGGATCATCCGACTCGAGGGTTTGTACCTGCGCTTCATCCTTGAGGTTGACCCCCGACAACTGCCGGCGACAGGCCTCCCGCATCAAGTAAAGCAGGCGGTGAGCGGCCATGCCGTAGCTCAAGCCTTCCAGGCGCACATTGGAGATGCAGTTGCGGTAGGCGTCAGTGAGGCCGACCTTGGGGTTGTAGGTGAAATACAGCCCCAGGCTGTCCGGCGAGCTGAGCCCCGGCCGCTCGCCGATCAGGATCACCACCATTTTTGCCCCGAGCAACTGGCCGACTTCATCCGCGACGGCGACACGGCCCTGCTCCACCAGAATCACCGGTGACAGCGACCAGCCTTCAGCGTGGGTTTGTTCCTCCATGCGTGTAAGAAACGGCAACGTATGTTTATGCACCGCCAGGGCCGACAAGCCATCGGCCACCACCACCGCCAGGTCCACGCCGCCGGGGTTGGCTTCGGCATAGTCCCGCAGGGCCTGGGCGGATTCATCACTGAGGCGGCGCCCAAGGTCCGGGCGTTGCAGGTAGCTGTGGCGGTCGACGGCGGCGCTGTGCAGCAACAGGCTGTCGCGGCCACGCTCCGCCAATTGGCTGCTGAGCCCTGCATGATCAAACGGCAGGTGTACCGCGTCGCGGGCCTGGGCATGGGCGAACTGGAAATCCAGCTGCGCACCGGTAGGCATGCTGGTGCCGGTGCGGCCCAGGGCAATCCGCGCCGGGGTCAGGCGCCGCAGCTCAAGCCACGGGTTGTCCACGTTGTTTTCCGGGGTGTCGATGTGCACGGGCGGTTCCTTCTTCATCCCAGTTGCGCCAAGGCGTGGCGGAATGCCGGTGGCAGGCTGTTGCCGAAGTGCACCTTGCCGTCGGCTTGCGTGAAGATGCCCATTTTCGCCAGCCACTGTTCAAACTCCGGTGCCGGCTTTAAACCCAATGTTTGGCGGGCGTACAGCGCGTCGTGAAATGAAGTGGTCTGGTAGTTGAGCATGATGTCGTCGGAGCCCGGGATGCCCATGATGAAGTTGATCCCGGCCACGCCCAGCAGGGTGAGCAGGGTGTCCATGTCGTCCTGGTCGGCTTCGGCATGGTTGGTGTAGCAGATGTCGCACCCCATGGGCACGCCCAGCAGCTTGCCGCAGAAGTGGTCTTCGAGGCCGGCGCGGATGATCTGCTTGCCGTTGTACAGGTACTCGGGGCCGATAAATCCTACGACCGTGTTCACCAAAAACGGCTTGAAATGCCGGGCAACGGCATAGGCGCGGGTTTCGCAGGTTTGCTGGTCGACGCCAAAGTGTGCGTTGGCCGACAAGGCGCTGCCCTGGCCGGTTTCGAAATACATCAGGTTTTGCCCGAGGGTGCCGCGGTTCAGGCTCAGGCCCGCGTCGTAGCCTTCCTGCAGCACGCTCAGGCTGATGCCGAAGCTGGCATTGGCCGCCTCGGTGCCGGCGATCGACTGGAACACCAGGTCCAGCGGCACGCCACGGTTGATGGCTTCGATGGAGGTGGTGACGTGGGTCAGCACGCAGGCCTGGGTCGGGATTTCATAACGCTGGATGATCGCGTCGAGCATTTCCAGCATCGCGCAGATCGAGGCGATGCTGTCGGTGGCCGGGTTGATGCCGATCATGGCGTCACCGTTGCCGTAGAGCAGGCCGTCAAGAATGCTCGCGGCGATACCGGCCGGCTCATCGGTGGGATGGTTGGGCTGCAGGCGGGTGGACAGGCGCCCGCGCAGGCCCATCGTGCCGCGGAACTGTGTGACGACGCGGATTTTCTGCGCCACCAGTACCAGGTCCTGCACGCGCATGATCTTCGACACGGCGGCGGCCATTTCCGGTGTCAGCCCGGGCGCCAGGGCGCGCAGGCTCTGTTCGTCGGCCGCGTCGCTGAGCAGCCAATCCCGCAAACCCCCGACGGTCAGGTGGCTGACCACGGAAAACGCCTGTTTATCGTGGGTATCGATAATCAGCCGGGTGACTTCGTCGCTTTCGTACGGGATCAACACTTCTTCGAGAAAGTGCTTCAACGGAATGTTGGCCAAGGCCATTTGCGCCGCGACCCGCTCGCCATCGTTCTGGGCGGCAACACCCGCCAAAAAATCCCCGGAGCGGGCCGGGCTGGCCTTGGCCATCACGTCCTTGAGGCTGTCGAAGCGGTAGGTCAATGCACCGACCGCGTGGGAAAAGCTTGCCATACAGAGTCTCCTTGTCGAC
This sequence comes from Pseudomonas sp. G5001, assembly GCF_013385475.1. Lineage (NCBI taxonomy): Bacteria > Pseudomonadati > Pseudomonadota > Gammaproteobacteria > Pseudomonadales > Pseudomonadaceae > Pseudomonas > Pseudomonas sp. G5001. The sequence goes on along the minus strand of NZ_JACAPZ010000001.1, from coordinate 105,548 downwards.
GCGGGCTGAATGTGAGTAAAGCGCCCGCGTCGAGGTTTATGGCAGTTAGTGCAAGGCGGCCTCTGCGGCCTGGATCGCCGCAAATTCTTCTTCCGGCGTGCCTGCTACCAAGTGATGCCGACTGTAGAAAGCAAAGTAAGCAATTAATACTCCATAGATGATCGCGGCGCCAATCACCACGCGCGGATCCACCAGAAAGCCCGCCACAACGGCGATGCAGGCCAGTACCAGGGCGACGCCCGAGGTGAAGATGCCGCCCGGAGTACGGTAAGGGCGGTCCATTTTAGGGCGGCGGATGCGCAACGTGATGTGCGCGGCCATCATCAGCACGTAGGAAATGGTCGCGCCGAATACGGCGACCAGGATCAGCAAATCGCCTTGGCCGGTCAGCGACAGGCCGAACCCGATGATGCCGGGGATCACCAGGGCCAGTACCGGTGCCTTGCTTTTGTTGGTCTGCGACAGCTTGCGCGGCAGGTAGCCGGCGCGGGACAGGGCGAAGATCTGCCGGGAGTAGGCGTAGATGATCGAGAAAAAGCTCGCGATCAGCCCGGCCAGGCCCACCAGATTGACGAAGTGGCCCATCCACGTGGAGCCGCCGTAGGCTTTGGACAAGGCTTCCACCAGCGGATTGCCCGATGCCATCAGCGCGTAGGCGCCAGCACCGCCGGGGGCGATCACCAAAATCAGCAGGGCGAAGCTGGTCAGTACCACAATGGCGCCGATCAGGCCGCGAGGCAGGTCGCGTTTGGGGTTCTTGGTTTCTTCGGCGGCCAGGGGCACGCCTTCGACCGCCAGGAAAAACCAGATCGCATAGGGAATCGCCGCCCACACGCCGACATAACCGAAGGGCAGGAAAGAGCTGGCGCCCTTGGCCTCGGTCACCGGGATGTCCAGCAGGTTGGCGACACTGAAGTGCGGCACCATCGACACCAGGAACACACCCAGGGCAATCGCGGCGACGGCGGTAATCACAAACATCAGCTTCAGCGCTTCACCCACGCCGAAGATGTGGATGCCGATAAAGATGATGTAGAACGCCAGGTAGATCATCCAGCCGCCAATGCCGAACAGCGACTCGCAATAGGCGCCGATAAACACCGCGATGGCGGCGGGGGCGATGGCGTATTCGATAAGGATCGCGGTGCCGGTGAGGAACCCGCCCCAGGGGCCGAACGCGCTGCGGGCAAAGCCGTAGCCGCCGCCGGCGGTAGGAATCATGGAAGACAGTTCGGCCAGGGAGAAACACATGCAGAGGTACATGGTGGCCATCAGCAGTGTGGCGAGGAACATACCGCCCCAGCCACCCTGGGCCAGGCCGAAGTTCCAGCCGGCGTAGTCGCCGGAGATGACGTAGGCAACACCGAGACCGACTAATAGTACCCAGCCGGCAGCGCCTTTTTTCAGTTCCCGTTGTTGGAAGTATTCGGTGCCGACCTTTTCAAAGTCGACGGAAGACCCGGACGCCGGAGCGCCATTCGGTTCGCTGGGCATGATGGAATCCCTTTCTTATTGTTTTATCCCGGCTTACTTAAGTAAGCCGAATGAGTAGCAAGGTCTTGTGAAGATCAAGTGTGGGAGCGGG
>NZ_JACAPZ010000001.1:0-103917 GCF_013385475.1 Pseudomonas sp. G5001 | reverse complement strand
TGTGGGAGCGGGTTGTCAGTTAGAAGAAGCCCAGCGGGTTGATGTCGTAGCTCACCAGCAGGTTTTTGGTCTGCTGATAGTGATCAAGCATCATCTTGTGAGTCTCACGGCCCACACCGGATTTCTTGTAACCACCGAACGCGGCATGCGCCGGGTACAGGTGGTAGCAGTTGGTCCATACACGCCCGGCCTTGATCGCCCGGCCCATGCGGTACGCGCGGTTGATGTCGCGGGTCCACAGGCCGGCACCCAGGCCGAACTCGGTGTCGTTGGCAATCGCCAGGGCTTCGGCTTCATCCTTGAAGGTAGTGATGCTCACCACCGGGCCAAAGATTTCTTCCTGGAACACCCGCATCTTGTTGGTGCCTTTGAGCAGGGTTGGCTGGATGTAATAGCCGGTGGCCAGATCGCCGGTCAGCTTCTCGACCTTGCCGCCGGTCAGCAGCTCGGCGCCTTCGCCCTTGGCGATTTCGAGGTAGGACAAAATCTTGTCGAACTGCTGCTCGGACGCCTGGGCGCCGACCATGGTGTCGGTGTCCAGCGGGTCGCCACGTTTGATCGACTCGACCTTCTTCATCACCACTTTCATGAAGTCGTCGTAGATCGACTCTTCCACCAGCGCGCGGGAAGGGCAGGTGCACACTTCGCCCTGGTTGAAGAACGCCAGCACCAAACCTTCGGCGGCCTTCTCGATGAATTGCGGTTCGGCTTTCATGATGTCGGCGAAGAAGATGTTCGGCGACTTGCCGCCCAGCTCAACGGTGGACGGAATGATGTTCTCGGCGGCCGCGTGCATGATGTGCGAGCCCACTGGCGTGGAGCCGGTGAAGGCGATCTTGGCGATGCGCTTGCTGGTGGCCAGGGCTTCGCCGGCTTCTTTGCCGTAGCCGTGCACCACGTTCAGCACGCCCGGCGGCAGCAGGTCGCCGATCAGTTCCATCAGCACGTTGATGCCCAGCGGGGTTTGCTCGGCAGGCTTGAGCACCACGCAGTTACCGGCGGCCAGGGCTGGCGCGAGTTTCCAGGCGGCCATCAGCAGCGGGAAGTTCCACGGGATGATCTGGCCGACCACGCCCAGCGGTTCGTGGAAGTGGTAAGCGGCGGTGTGTTCGTTGATCTCGGCGCTGCTGCCTTCCTGGGCGCGGATGCAGCCGGCGAAGTAGCGGAAGTGATCCGCGGCCAGCGGGATGTCGGCGTTCAGGGTTTCGCGCACGGCCTTGCCGTTGTCCCAGGTTTCGGTGATGGCTAGCAGTTCGAGGTTCTGTTCGATGCGGTCGGCGATTTTCAGCAGTACCAGCGAGCGGTCCTGGGCCGAGGTCTTGCCCCAGGCGTCAGCGGCGGCGTGGGCGGCGTCCAGGGCCTTGTCGATATCCTTGGCAGTGGAGCGCGGGAATTCGGCGATGGGCTTGCCGTTGACCGGCGAGGTGTTGGTGAAATAGTTGCCATCGACCGGCGCGACAAACTCACCGCCGATGTAGTTGCCGTACTTGGCCTTGAACGAAACGATCGCGCCTTCAGTACCGGGGTGTGCGTAACGCATGGTGGGTATCTCCTGGCTTTTTGTGTTTATTGGAGGACGCACGGTTGTGCTTGTTAAAGCGTAGAGCAAAGGTCGGGCCAGTGCCTCGTAGAGCCTGTAAATCAAGGGTTTAGAGGTTGTTGCAAACCGTTGCTGTGGCAAGCTTGGTACAGCCTGGGTGACAGTTTGTGCCATAAGCGGTACAGCCTGTGACCGGTGGGTCTGCCCGGGATTGCAATGGTCGGGAGGCTGGAGGATGCTGGGCACTCGCGCGCGGTGTACTTCACGCAGGGAGAATAATAAGAACATGCAAAACGATCATTTCATTCGCCATGCCCAACAAGTCCTGACGGTCACCCGTGGGCAGGACCCGCTGCATGGCCCCGGCAGCGATCCGTCCATCGCCCGCTCCTGGCTGCGTTGTCTTGAGGACTATCACCTCGACCCCGCACTGACCATCGCGCCCACGGTGCTCGAACATGGCCGCCTGCTGGAAAGCCGCGAACGCCTGCAACAAGTGCTGAGCATCGCCGGCAATGAAATGAACAGCCTGCATCAACAGCTCTCCGGCGCCGGCCATGCGGTGCTGCTGACCGACGCCCGTGGGGTGATCCTCAACTGCGTCACCGCCCCCAGCGAGCGCAAGATCTTCGAGGGTGCCGGGCTGTGGCTGGGTGCCGATTGGAGCGAGGCCTGCGAAGGCACCAACGGCATCGGCACCTGCCTGGTGGAGCGCCAGTCCCTGACGATTCATCGCGATGAACACTTTCGTGGCCGACATACCGGCCTGACCTGCTCGGCCAGCCCGGTGTTCGACCCTCATGGCGAACTGCTGGCGGTGCTGGATGTGTCTTCGGCCCGGGAGGCGGTGTCGCGCCAGAGCCAGTTCCACACCATGGCGCTGGTCAATCTTTCGGCGAAGATGATCGAGAGCTGTTACTTCCTGCGCCATTTTGAGCACCACTGGTTGCTGCGCTTTCATTTGCAGGCAGAGTCTGTGGGCCTGTTCAGCGAAGGACTGCTGGCGTTCGATGGTGAAGGGCGCATTTGCGCGGTTAACCAGAGTGCGTTGAACCTGCTCGGGCAAATCCGTGGCGGGTTGTTGGGGCAGCCGGTCGAGGCGTTTTTCGATTGTTCGCTCGATGAGTTGCTCGGGCGTGCCAGCGCGAACGCCAGCGCCAGTTGGCCCCTGCGTACCCGCGATGGCCGTGGCTTGTTCGCGGTGTTGCGCGGCCAGCCACGCAGCGTCCCGGTGCCGGTGGCCCACGCCTTGCCGGAGCGGCCGCGATTGCCGGGCATTTGCCTTGGAGACGCGGCGCTGCAAAACGATTTCCGCAGAGCCTTGCGGGTGTTCGAGCGTGATGTGCCTTTGCTGATCCAGGGGGAAACCGGGTCTGGCAAAGAGGCGTTTGCCAAGGCCGTGCACCATGCAAGCCTGCGCGCAGATAAAGCCTTTGTGGCCCTCAACTGCGCAGCCATCCCGGAAAGCCTCATCGAAAGCGAGCTGTTCGGTTATCGCGGCGGCAGTTTTACCGGCGCCCGCAAGGAAGGCATGCGCGGCAAGCTGCAGCAGGCGGATGGTGGCACGTTGTTTCTGGATGAAATCGGCGATATGCCGCTGGCTTTGCAAACCCGGCTATTAAGGGTGCTTGAAGACCGCTTGGTAGTGCCCATCGGCGGTGAACCGCAAGCGGTGGACGTCAGAATTATCAGCGCTACCCACCGTAATCTGCTTGATCGGGTGCAGGACGGTAGTTTTCGTGAAGACCTGTATTACCGGCTCAATGGCCTGGAAGTGGCCTTGCCGCCGTTGCGCGAGCGCAGTGACAAGTTGCAACTGCTGGACTTCCTGTTGGCCGAAGAAGCGGGAGATCAGGCGGTGCAGCTTGACGGCGAGGCCCGCCAGGCCCTGTTGGCGTTCGCGTGGCCGGGCAACGTGCGGCAGTTGCGCACGGTGTTGCGCACCCTCGCCGCACTGTGTGAGGACGGGCGGGTGAGGCTTGATGACCTGCCTGCACAGATTCGTGCCGTGCAAACCGTGCCGGTGGCGGTGAGTGAACCGGCAAACTCATTGCTGGATGCTGCCGAGCGCCAGGCATTGCTGGCAACATTGGTGCAGCAACGCTGGCATATGACGCACGTGGCGACGGTGCTTGGAGTCAGTAGAAATACGCTTTATAGAAAGTTACGTAAGTATGGTATAGCGCGTCAGGTGTAATGATGACGTTACCTGTTCTGGCTGTGAGTGATCAATCTGTGTTGTGGGCGACTGTGCGTTAAATAATGGCGTCGCACCGTATTAATGTTTTGTCATGTATTTTCGTGTGTGGGTGACTGTCTTCTGGAACGTTCATTATCTGTTTAGTTACTAAGTTGGCGGTTGTCGATTGTCTCGATAACTCGCTAATAGCGCTTATGGGTAAATAGTAACAACAAGTGAGATAATAATCATGAATAGTATTAGAGTTCGGCCCAACACGGTCAATCTACCTCCAGTGAATAAACCACCGGCCCCGCGCAATGGCGGTGTAACGCCTCCGATAGTACGTCCCGGTGGCCAGGGCAGCTCCCCTCCAATAGCTCCCCAACCTAAACCCCGGTTAGGGAAAAATCCGGCCACAGACACCTCCACAACGTTACCCAAGCCCGAGAAACCCAATAATTTTCAAACGCTGACACAACAAAAATTGATGAACCAAGGGCCTGCCAACCGGCCGTTCAAGCCTCAGGCCAGCGCAGATCCTAAAGATTTGGCACAGGTGACTCAAAACCTGATGGTTGCTGATCGGCTGGTCAAGGCCGGGGTGTTCAACACCTCGCCCCAGGCGGCAACGGTAGCCCGCGACGCCTTTGTCAGTGCGGGTATAAGCGGATTGGTCAGCGCTCCCCTGAGTATTGGTACCTACGCAGGCTCGGTTTGGTCTGGCGAGACAATCAAGGCGCAGTTTACAAACAATACGCCACTGCTCCCTCCGGCTCACCAGCCGGCTCCAAGCACGCAGGTGCCTGCCGCGAAAACCGACGGGACAACATCGGTCGTCGCCACGCAGGACACCGACACGGGTGCCACGACCGCGCGCTTGGGCCTGGCCGAGTTGCGCATGGAAGTCATTGCCAACAATATTATGGCAATGCGTCAAGGAACGAATGCTCCGGCACTTAAAATGAGCGACTCCTCGTCGCGTACGCCAAGCGAGCGCCTCGAAACGCTTGAGGCCTTGTATAAAACTGCGGAGGAACAGCTTAAAAAACTGGGGGACGAAAACGACATGGTATTCCGGCCTTACATTGCCACTCCCGCAGACGGCACCGATGACAAAGGCCGTCTGGATGTTATTGATAAAAAATTCGACGCATTAAACAAGTTCATAGGGAAGTTGTTGCACATGGGCACGATGTCATTACCGGCAGAGTCTGCCGAAACAAAAGTCGTGTGACATAACCCCGCGTAAACTTTCGAGTCATGGATGATGCTCAGTCAAACTGGCGATGGGTCCGATGCCATGCATGCATCCTGTGGCACCGGACTTATCGAATATTCCCCTACGCTCTGACAAACAATGGCGGCTACCCCCCAAGGCCTGCGTGCTACAGCTAAAGAGTGCGATTTTCCCTTCCCTGCGCTAACCTGCCTCGATGTTTTACGAGGTCGACTATGCACATTCATATTCTCGGTATTTGCGGCACGTTCATGGGCTCGATGGCGGTGCTCGCCAAAGAACTGGGCCATCATGTTACTGGCTCCGATGCCAACGTTTACCCACCCATGAGCACGCAACTGCAGGCCCAGGGCATTGAGCTGACCCAAGGTTATGACCCGGCGCAATTCGACCCGGTCCCGGACCTTGTCGTGATCGGCAATGCCATGGTGCGCGGTAACCCGGCAGTCGAATATGTACTGAATAAAGGTTTGCCGTACGTGTCTGGCCCGCAATGGCTGGCCGACCATGTGTTGCAAGGCCGTTGGGTACTCGCCGTTGCCGGTACCCATGGCAAGACCACCACCAGCAGCATGCTGGCCTGGGTGCTGGAGCATGCGGGCATGAGCCCGGGCTTCCTGATTGGTGGCGTGCCGCAGAATTTCTCGGTGTCGGCGCGCCTCGGCGACACCCCGTTTTTTGTCATCGAAGCCGATGAGTACGACAGCGCGTTCTTCGACAAACGCTCCAAGTTCGTTCACTACCGCCCGCGTACGGCGATCCTGAACAACCTGGAGTTCGATCACGCGGACATCTTCCCTGATCTGGCGGCCATCGAGCGGCAGTTCCACCACTTGGTGCGCACCATTCCCAGCGAAGGCCTGGTGATTCACCCCACCACCGAACCTGCCCTGCAGCGAGTTATCGAGATGGGCTGCTGGACCCCGGTACAAACCACCGGTGCTGGCGGCCAATGGCAGGTCAAACTGCTGAGCGAAGATGGCTCCAAATTTGAAGTACTGTTCGAAGGCGTCGCCCAAGGCATCGTCGATTGGGACATGACCGGCCAGCACAACGTCGCCAATGCCTTGGTCACCCTGGCGGCTGCGCGGCATGTCGGCGTGGTGCCGTCCATGGGCATTGCGGCCTTGAGCGCGTTCAAAAGCGTCAAGCGCCGGATGGAAAAGGTCGCCGAAGTGAATGGGATTACCATCTATGACGACTTTGCCCACCACCCGACGGCCATCGCCACTACCCTGGATGGCTTGCGCAAGCGTGTGGGTGATGCCCAGGTGATCGCGATTATCGAGCCGCGCTCCAACTCCATGAAGCTGGGCGCCCACCGTGATGGTTTGCCGGAAAGCGTCAACGATGCCGACCAGGTTGTGTGGTACGCGCCGGCCAACCTCGGTTGGGACCTGCCTGCCATCGCCGCGTTGTGCACGGTGCCGTCGATTTGCCGCGACTCACTGGAAGGCATCATCGAGCACGTGAAACACCAGGCCAGGCCCGGCACTCACGTGGTGATCATGAGCAACGGCGGCTTTGGCGGCCTGCATGGCAAACTCGCCGAGGCCCTGAAGTGAGCGGCCCGGAACGCGTCACCCTGGCGATGACCGGTGCGTCCGGCGCGCCCTATGGCTTGCGCCTGCTGGACTGCCTGGTGCGCGAAGACCGCGAGGTGCACTTCCTGATCTCCAAGGCCGCGCAACTGGTGCTGGCCACCGAGACCGATGTGGCGTTGCCGCCCAAAGTGCAGATGATGCAGGCCTTCCTCACCGAGTACACCGGTGCGGCGGCGGGGCAGATCAAGGTCTATGGCAAGGAAGACTGGATGTCACCGGTGGCGTCGGGCTCCGGTGCGCCGGCCGCGATGGTGGTGGTGCCGTGTTCCACCGGGACCCTGTCGGCGATTGCCACGGGCGCCTGCAACAACCTGATCGAGCGCGCGGCGGACGTGACCTTGAAGGAGCGTCGCCAGTTGATTCTGGTGCCGCGCGAAGCGCCGTATTCGAGCATCCATCTGGAGCACATGCTCAAGCTGTCGAACATGGGCGTGACTATCTTGCCGGCGTCGCCGGGCTTCTATCACCAGCCGCAGACCATCGATGACCTGGTGGACTTTGTGGTGGCGCGGATTCTCAACCTGCTGAACATTCCCCAGGACATGCTGCCGCGCTGGGGCGAGCACCATTTGAGCAGTGATGAATAAACTATTGATGGTGCTGCTGGCGCTGCAACTGACCGGGTGTGCGACTGCGCGAACCCTGGACGCCGCCCAGCCCGGCGCGCCGGTGGTGTATGCCGGCACGCGGCTGGACATGTATGCGATTCAGGGCGGGTGCTGCGCGATGGACCGTTTTGGGGCCGAGGCGCCGAGCTATCCCCATGTCGACCTGCCGGCCAGTGCCTTGCTCGACACGCTGCTGTTGCCGCTGTCGGTGCTGACGGTGCTGGGGGTTGGGTTCAATGCGACGGGCGGGCTGTAGTACTTAATCCCATTATTAACAGAAATCCAATGTGGGAGCGGGCTTGCTCGCTCCCACATTTGGATGGTGTCCTGCCTGGAATTACGTGTTATTTGCCGAGCTTGCGCAGCTCGTCCGACTCTATAACCCGCACCCCATCCTGCTCTTCCAGCGCCAGTCGCCACATCGCCCGCGCCAGTTCGCACACTTCAATGCCGTGGTACTTGCCCGGAATCAGCCGCGACAATGGCCCGGCCAGTTGCTCGGCCAGCCGCGGTTCCAATCGCTCACCCAACAACAGCGAAGGTCGGACGATGGTCAACTGCGGCCAATCCTGGGCTTTTAACGCCTGTTCCATCTCGCCCTTGACGCGGTTGTAGAAGATCGAGGATTTCGGGTCAGCACCGATTGCGCTGATCACGATCAGGTGCCGCGCCCCCATTTCCCGGGCGCGCTTGGCAAAGGCCACGACCATGTCCAGGTCGACGGCGCGGAACGCTTCTTCGGAGCCGGCCTGCTTGATGGTGGTGCCCAGGCAGCAGAAGGCGATGTCCACCTGGCCGCTCAGTTGCGGCAGGAATACTGCCGGGTCGCCCACCGGGTTTTCCAGGTGTGGATGCTCGGCCAGAGGCTTGCGGCTGGGTGCCAGCACGCGGGTCACGGTCGGCTCGTTGAGCAGGCGGTCCAGCAGGTGCTCCCCGGTCAGGCCGGAGGCTCCGGCGAGCAAGATATGCTGAGGCGTCAGGTACATGATGTTTCCCCCTTGATACAGATTCAGCTTAGTTGCTCTTGGCTTCCTTGCTATTCATTGAGACGCTTTCGAGCGCCTTTCGTGCCTGCTGTTTGCGTAATAATTGCCAATGGGCGATTACGCCTTTGGGGGCCCAGATCTGCGGTTCGGAGGCTTCGAAGTTGTCCGCCTGTTCGCGTTCGGCCACGTGGGTCTGTGCCAGCTTGAAGGCTTGCTGCAAGTCGTCGGTCTGGTTGAAGGCCTGGGCAAAGAGGGCGTCGCCGAAGTAGGTGAAGTCTGCCTCTTCGGAGCAGCCGAACGACACGCGATCGGCGCGCGAGGCGGTCATGATCAGGGTGTGTTCGTCCTTCAGGGCCGGGATGAACCCGCCGGAGTAGCAGGCCGAAATCACGATGATCTTGTCGCGGTTCTTCAGCGGTGCCAGCACGGCGGCCAGCTCATCGGCCGGCAGGTCGGCCAGCTCCATGCGCGGCTGGTCGAGCACCAGTTCGTGCTCGTGAGTGCCGTGGCTGGTCAGGTAGATAAACACCAGGTCTTGCGGGCCACTGCGTTCGGCCAGGGTCTGGACTGCGCGGCGCAGGCTTTCGCGAGTGGCCATCGGGCGGTCGGCAATATGGTCGCGATGGTTCACCAGGCGGATCTGGCCGTAGGCGCCGAAGCGTGTGGCGAGCATGTTGCTGACGTAGTCGGCTTCGCGCAGGAACACGCTTTGTTTGCCGTCGCCGGCCACCACCAGGGTGTACAGCTCCACCCCCGATTTGGACGCGGGCACGGCGGCGAGGGCGGCATCCAGCAAGTGGCCCTGGGCAAACAGGCCGATTTCCAGCGGGTCAGGCAACAATTTGCCCTCGGCGTCGCGCACGCGCATGCCGTTGACCCAGGTGCCGGCCTGCACGGTGCCGTCGGTGAGCACCAAAGTGCCACGACCTTGATAGCTGTCGCTGTCGAAGCCGCCAATATAGAAGCTGCCGTCGGTGAGGTTCAGGCGGCCTGTGCCTGTGAAGCGCCAGTCGACGAACTGGCCGACGTAGTGGCTGCCATCGACGCCGATCAGTTCGCCCTTGCCGCTGAGGGCGCCTTCCTTGAATTCGCCGATCCATACGTCGCCGTCGGCGTTTTCGTAGCGGCCCTTGCCGTTGAGCTGGTTTTGTTTGAAATGACCGATGTACATGTCGCCGTCGGCGCTGTTGAAGGTGCCGTTGCCCTCCAGTTGGCCATCGACGAAGCGGCCGCTGAACTGGTTGCCGCTGTCGTCGTTGCGCTGGCCTTCGCCGTTGGGCTTGCCGTGGGCGAACTGGCCCTGGTACTGGCTGCCGTCGGCCAGCTCGAGGCGGCCGAGGCCGGAATACTGGTCGTCCTTGAATTCGCCGCGATAGGTCATCTGCCCCTCTTTGAGGGTGCCTTCGCCGTTGCGCTTACCTTGTTTGAAACCGCCGACGTAGCTGTTGGCCGCCGTGGTCAGGCTGCCCTGGCCGTCGAACAGGCCCTGCTGGAACTGGCCTTTATAGACCTCGCCGTTGCTGCCATGCCATTCGCCCTGGCCGTGCCACTGGCCTTTATCGAACTGGCCCGCGTACCAACTGCCATTGGGGTAATCCACCCGGCCCTGGCCTTGCAGCAAGCCATTGACCACATCGCCACGGTAACGACCGCCATCGGGCAGCCGCGCATCGGGCGGCAACAGCGATTCGCCGTCGCCGCACGCGGTGAGCAACAGGACAAGAGCAAGGGGAGCGAGTGGGCGCATAGCGGGATCCGGATAATTGAGCGCCGAGTATGCCGCAGCTGCGAGATCTATACATAAATTTACATGAATTGTGGTGAGCGGACGGGCTCACCACAGCCAGCCTTCAGACGAAGCAGAGTGACAACGATTCTGCAATGTAGGCCGGTTTTTCCTGGCCATCGATTTCCAGGGTGCAGGTGGCTTTAAGCAACCATTGCCCAGGTTTTTTCTCGGTGGCGTCGGTCAGGGTCACGGCCAGGCGCACCCTGGAGTCGACCTTCACGGGCTGGATGAAGCGCACGCTGTCCAGGCCATAGTTGACCGCCATCTTCAGGCCTTCGGGCATGATCAGGATGTCTTCGATCAGCTTGGGTATCAGCGACAGCGACAGGAAACCGTGGGCGATGGTGCCGCCAAACGGGGTCTGGGCGGCTTTCACCGGGTCGACGTGGATGAACTGAAAATCGCCGGTGGCTTCCGCGAACAGGTTGATACGTTCCTGGTCGATGGTGAGCCATGCAGAACGTCCCAGTTCCTTGCCGACATATTCTTTGAGTTGCGCTACGGGTACTGAGGGCATTGCGACTCTCCTTCTTTGCTCGGTTGGCTTCATCGTTTTTGTAGTTTTGGACAGGTCCAGAGAACCAATGTAGATCATCACGGGCACTTGGCCCGGTCAACCCACCATGCTTTTGGCGAATGCCGCTCCATAGAGGCAGCGTGCTTATAATGCCGACACGCTTTTGGGGGGAAGAACGGATGCTGTTACGCGGTCTGACATGGCTGGTGCTGTTTCAATTACTCGGCACGGCGATCAATCATTTGTTTGTCCCGGTGCTGCCGGGGCCGATTATCGGGCTGCTGCTGATGCTGGCCTTCCTGGTATGGCGCGGCGAAGTCGGTGAGCCCCTGAACCTGGCGGCCAGCAGCCTGCTGCGTTATTTGCCATTGCTGCTGGTGCCGCCTGCGGTCGGCGTGATGGTGTATGCCAAGGACATCGCCGCCGACTTCTGGGCCATCGTCGGCGCGCTGGTGTTGTCGCTGGTGATCGCCATGGGCTTTGTCGGCGTGCTGATGCAGAAACTGGTCAAGCGCCAGGCGCAGCGGGAGGACGGCCAATGACACTGGACTGGCAGGGCGCCTGGGCCGCCGTGATTCATCACCCGTTGTTCGGCATCGGCATCACCCTCGGCGCCTATCAGCTGGTGCTGGCCGGTTTCGAGAAAACCCGCTGGATTTTCCTGCAACCGGTGCTGGTGTCGATGCTGTTGGTGATCGGCGTGTTGCTCGGCTGTGGCCTGACGTACGTCGAGTACCGCAAGAGCACCGAGATCATGAGCATCCTGCTGGGCCCTGCGACGGTAGCCCTGGCGGTGCCGCTTTACCTGAATCTGCGACGAATTCGCCAATTGTTCTGGCCGATTTTTACTACGCTGGTGGTGGGAGGCGTATTGGCCACCGGCCTGTGCGTGCTGTTGGGCTGGTGGTTTGGCGCCGAACACATGATGCTGATGACCATGGCACCCAAGTCCGTGACCTCACCGATTGCGATGCTGGTGGCCGAGCAGATCGGCGGCGTGGCGGCACTGGCGGCGGTGTTCGTGCTGATCACCGGGGTGATCGGCGCGATGATCGGTCCGGCGTATCTGTCACGGTTGGGCGTGCACAGCCCCGAAGCGCGCGGTATGGCGCTGGGCATGACCGCCCACGCCGTAGGTACGTCGGTGGCCTTGCAGGAAAGCGAAGAGACCGGCGCCTTTGCGGCGCTGGCCATGAGTCTGATGGGCGTGGCCACGGCGGTGTTCCTGCCGTTGGCCGTGTCGCTGGTTATTTAAGTCGGGTTTAAGGAAACCTTTATGAGTCTGGCGCTTTTCCCGCTCAATACCGTGCTGTTTCCCGGGTGCACCCTCGACCTGCAGCTGTTCGAGGCGCGTTACCTGGACATGATCAGCCGCTGCATGAAAAAGGGCGAAAGCTTTGGCGTGGTGTGCATCCTCGACGGCAAGGAAGTGGGGCTGGCGCCGGATGGCTATGCGTTGATTGGCTGCGAGGCGCTGATCCGCGACTTCAAGCAGCAGGACAATGGCCTGCTGGGGATTCGGGTCGAGGGTGGCCGGCGTTTCCGCGTGCGTGATGCCGGTGTGCAGAAGGACCAGTTGCTGGTGGCAGAGGTGCAATGGCTGCACGAGCATCCCGAGCAACCGCTGGAAGAGGAAGACGCTGACTTGCTGGCGTTGCTTCATGCCCTGGCCGAGCATCCGATGGTGGCGTCTTTGGATATGGGCACCCACGCCGATGGCCAGCAAGCCCTGGGCAATCAGTTGGCCTATCTGCTGCCCTTTACCGAGGCCGACAAGATCGACCTGTTGCAACTCGATGACCCGCAACAGCGCCTGGACGCGATCCAGTTGCTGCTGGATGAGTTGCAGGGCGAGCTGTTCACCTGACCCGCGAGTGTCACTCGGACTTGTCCTTCCCGGTCTTCAGATTTTCCGTGGTTGTCCTGATCCCGTTGCCTGAAATAGTTGGCAGTCACGTAACGATGATCAGGGGGAAAGGATGATTCGGCTTTCGCAATCGGAGCAAGTCGTGTGGGATGCGTTTTTTATGGCCGTCACCACGCAAATTCTTCATATGAACGACGGTCGCGGCGCGGAGTACATCGCCGAACGCGCCGCGGAGATGGCTGACGAAATGCTTCTGGAGCGGCGCGAGCGCAGCGTCGAACGCCGCGCTGCACCCCTGGATTGGCTGGGGCCTGCCTAGTAGGCATACCTCAGCAGCGCGTGGGAAGTGCCGGTAAACGCAATGAACCCGAGCACCGCGCCACACACCGGCAGGATCAGCCACCAGACTCTCGGCGGCATCGGTGGCAACAGGCTGCGGTGCTGGCTTAACGTCAGGCTGAAGGCGCACACCGTCATTGCCAGCAGGGTGCCGGCCAGGATGTCCGTCGGCCAGTGTGCACCCAGGTACACCCGGGAAATCGCGATGGTGGCGGCGGGAATGCAGCCAAGCACCAGCCAGGTCAGGCGCAGTCGTGTCGGTTGACCGCGACCGGCAAGCACTGCCAAGGCCAGGAAGAATGCAAACGAGCCGGACGCATGGCCGCTGGGCATGCTGAAGCTGGTGAGTGGGTCGGTCAGCACTTCGGGGCGCATCCGCGCAAAAAACAGCTTGGTCCCGGTATTGATCAGCGCCGCGCCCAGCAGGGTGGCGCCGACAAAGATTGCCTGGCGCCATTGCCGCGCCACCACCAGCAGGCCGGTCAGCACCGCGCTGGCGACAAACATCTTCTTGAACTCGCCGAGCTGGGTCACCATCACCATTGCCCGGTCGATCGCCGGGCCGCGGTGTTCCTGCACCAGTGCCATCAAGCCCTGGTCAAAGTCGTTGAGGTAGGGATAGCCGATAAACAACGCGATCAACAGTGTGCCGCCGATGCAGCCAATCCATAGGGTGGCGCGCCGATGGCCGCGCAGGCTGCTGTTGAGGCTTACGCCGATCAACACTGCGAGACAGGCGGCGACAATCCCGGCCTCTGGCCAGAAGCCTTCGGGCAATGGCAGGCGGAAGGCCGCGCCGGTGGCCCAGCCCGGCAACAGATACGCCACCGACCAGCCTGCACCGGCCAGCAGGCTCACGGCGGCAAAACGCGGGAAGGGCATGTCGCACATGCCCGCAACCATCGGCAACATCGGCCGCAGCGGGCCAATGAAGCGGCCTACCAACAGGCTGGCGATGCCGTACTTCTGGAAGTAAGCCTCGGCGCCGCTCATCCATTCCGGGTGATGCCGCAGGCCGGGAAGGCGCCGGATGTTCTGGTGGAAATGGCGACCGAGGAAGTAGGAAACAACATCGCCCAACACGCCGCCGAGGAAGCCCAGCAACAGGGTTTCTCCCAGTGACAGTGCGCCGCTGCCGGCCAGGGCGGCGATGGCAAACAGCAATACCGTGCCAGGTACGATCAGGCCGGCAATGGCCAGGCACTCCACGCACGCCACGATAAACACCGCCACGGCCAGCCATTGCGGGTTCAGGGTCAGCCAGCCGGTAATGCTATCGAGCCATGGGCCCATACAATCAACTCCCTTTTGTAGATCGTCCTTGTGGGAGCCTGGCTTGCCGGCGATGGCGTCCTTGAGTCCGCTATCGCCGGGCAAGCCGGGCTCCTACAGGTTTATGTATGTTTTCAAATCAAAAAATAGTCGCGGCCTTCGACCTGGCCCCGGCGCAGCGGGTTCCGTGTGCAATACGGCGCATAACCGGCATCGACGAAGCGGTACATCAGGTGTTCATCGCGCCCACCGGGAATGCCCAGGCGGGTGGTCTGGATGATCTGCGCTGGCGCCAGCCCTACGTCTTCCACGTAGAGCAGTTCCTGGTCAAAGCGCTTGGCGTCCCACATCGGCACCTTCAAACCCAGCGCCTTGCACAGCAAGGTCTGGCCGGCGCACAGCTTTTGCGAGGGCCGTGGCCTGCCGCTGGCGTCCGGGTTATTCAGCAGCATCTGCGCCAGGCTGGCCGGGCCGGAGACTTCGTCGACCCACGGATAGGCTGATTTGATCAGCACCGCATTGCCCGGACCGTGGGCGCTGAAGTTCAGCGAATCACCGCCACGGGCGTAGTACATATAGATGTGCCCGCCATCCAGAAACAAAGCCTTACGCTTTTCTGTGTAGCCCAAGGACGCGTGGCTGCCTTTTTCGGCGAGGTAATACGCTTCGGTTTCGATAATTCGTGCCGACAGCCACAAATCACCAACACGATGGCGAATGACTTTTCCGAGCAATTCGCGCGCGAGCAGTTGCGCGTCACGGTCGAAAAAGCCGTCGGGCAGGGCGTTGGCGGGGATCAGCGGCGAGAAACTGGACATGGCGATCAAAGGTAATACGGCTAAATGTGACAGGATGATAACAACTCCAGCCTTAATTCCCGCTGAACGTCGGGTTTTTACAGTTCATTTCGACCATCCGCCCCTCACCGCTGTCCGTAGGACGGCGTCACAGCTATAATCTGCCGCTTTCCTCTTTGCCAAGACCCCACCAGACCATGACTGAGTCCGTTCTTGACTACATGACCCGCCTGGGTCGCGCTGCCCGTCAGGCCTCGCGGTTGATCGCCCGTGCGAGCACTGCGCAGAAGAACCGCGCCTTGCTGGCGGCCGCCGACGCTCTGGATGCTTCGCGCTCCGAGCTGAGCGCCGCCAATGAACAGGATTTGGCCAACGGTCGCGCCAATGGCCTGGAGCCTGCATTGCTGGATCGCCTGGCGCTGACGCCGGCGCGGATCGACGACATGATCGAAGGCTTGCGTCAGGTGGCCAAGCTGCCTGACCCCATCGGTGAAATCCGCGACATGCGCTACCTGCCCTCCGGCATTCAAGTCGGCAAGATGCGCGTGCCCCTGGGCGTGATCGGCATCATCTATGAGTCACGCCCGAACGTGACCATCGACGCCGCGAGCCTGTGCCTCAAGTCGGGCAACGCCACCATCCTGCGGGGCGGTTCCGAGGCCATCAATTCCAACCGTGCCATCGCTGCGTGCATTCAGCAGGGCCTGGCCGTGGCCGAGCTGCCCGCCGAAGTGGTGCAGGTGGTCGAGACCACTGACCGCGCCGCCGTTGGCGCACTGATCACCATGCCTGAATTCGTCGACGTGATCGTGCCACGGGGTGGCAAGAGCCTGATCGAACGCGTGAGCCGTGATGCCAAGGTGCCAGTTATCAAGCACCTGGACGGCGTCTGCCACGTGTTCATCGACATCGCCGCCGACCTCGACAAGGCGATCCGCATTGCCGACAACGCCAAGACTCACCGCTACGCCCCGTGCAACACCATGGAAACCCTGCTGGTGCACGTCGGCATTGCCGATCGCGTGCTGCCGCCGCTGGCTGCCATCTACCGCGACAAGGGCGTTGAACTGCGTGGTTGCGAGCGTACCCGGGCGATCCTCGGCAGCGACGTGATCGAGGCCACCGAGCAGGACTGGTACACCGAATACACGGCGCCGATCCTGTCGATCCGCATCGTCGACGACCTGGACCAGGCCATCGAACACATCAATCAATACGGCTCCAAGCACACCGACGCCATTGTCACCGAGCATTTCAGTGATGCCCGGCGTTTCCTCAACGAAGTGGATTCCGCTTCGGTGATGGTCAACGCCTCGACGCGCTTTGCCGACGGCTTCGAGTACGGCCTGGGGGCGGAGATCGGTATCTCCACCGACAAGCTCCACGCACGCGGCCCGGTTGGCCTGGAAGGGCTGACCAGCGAGAAGTACGTGGTGTTCGGTGACGGTCATGTGCGCACTTGATGGGTAAACGCATCGGGCTGCTCGGCGGCACCTTCGACCCCGTGCACATCGGCCATTTGCGCAGTGCACTGGAAGTCGCGGACGCCCTCGGGCTGGATGAACTGCGCCTGGCACCGAATGCCCGGCCGCCGCATCGCGATACGCCGCAGGTGTCTGCGCAGCAGCGCCTGGAGATGGTCCGCCTTGCTGTGGCCGGCATTGCACCGCTGGTGGTGGACGACCGCGAACTCAAGCGCGACAAACCGTCCTACACTGTCGACACCCTGGAACTGATGCGGGCCGAGTTGGCCGCGGATGACCAGTTATTTCTACTTTTGGGCTGGGACGCGTTTTGCGGCCTGCCCACTTGGCATCGCTGGGAAGAGTTGCTCCAGCATTGCCACATCCTGGTGCTGCAACGCCCGGATGCCGACGCAGAATCGCCGGATGCCTTGCGCAACCTGCTGGCGGCGCGGTCGGTAAGTGACCCTTTGGCCCTGACCGGGCCGAGCGGGAATATTGCATTCGTCTGGCAAACCCCGCTTGCGGTGTCTGCCACCCAGATCCGTCAACTGCTGGCCAGCGGGAAGTCGGTACGTTTCCTGGTGCCTGACGCGGTCCTGGCCTACATCGATGCGCACGGGCTTTACCGTGCGTCGAACTGAAAAGGCGCGCTTGAACGCACGAACAGTCGTGCAGCGAGCGCCCGAACATACGAGCAAAACGAGTTTTATATGACGAACAAAGACGTAAGCAAAGTTAAGCGCAAAGGCACGTTCAAGAGCGCTCCTCTGCCAGTAGAAGCCCACACCGGCCCTGAGCTGGCCGGCGAAGAGCTGGTGAAGGTTGCCGTGGCTGCCCTGGAAGACGTGAAGGCCCAGGACATCCAGGTCCTGGACGTGCGCGACAAGCAGAGCATCACCGACTTCATGATCATCGCCACCGGTACCTCCAACCGCCAGATCGGCGCGATGCTGGACAAGGTTCGCGAAGCGGTCAAAGCCCAGGGCGTCAAGCCATTGGGTGAAGAAGGCAAGGGCGACAGCGACTGGGTACTGCTGGACATGGACGACGTGATCGTTCACATGATGACCAGCAACGCCCGTCAGTTCTACGACCTGGAGCGTCTGTGGAAAGGCGCCGAGCAGAGCCGTGCCGCCGATGGCAAGCACCACAGCCCTGAAGTCGGCCACGCGCACTTCGACAAGCTCAACAAAGACCAGGAATAAGGAACGGCTGTGCGCCTGCGTCTGATCGCTGTCGGTTCACGCATGCCCAAGTGGGTGGAAGAAGGCTGGCATGAATATGCCAAGCGCCTGCCATCCGAATTGGCGCTGGAACTGGTGGAAATACCGCTCAATACCCGGGGCAAGAATGCCGACGTGGCCCGCTTTATCCGTCAGGAAGGCGAAGCCATGCTGGCCAAGGTCGGGCCCAACGAGCGGATCGTGACCCTCGAAGTGCACGGCAAGCCCTGGAGCACCGAGCAGTTGGCGGTGGAACTGGATCGCTGGCGCCTGGATTCGCGCACGGTCAACTTCATGGTCGGCGGCCCCGAGGGGCTGGCGCCGGAAGTGTGCGCGCGGGCGGACCAGCGCTGGTCGCTGTCGCCCCTGACACTGCCGCACCCGCTGGTAAGAATTCTGATCGGTGAACAGCTGTATCGCGCCTGGACAGTTCTGTCCGGGCACCCTTACCACAAATAATCTGCGCCCTGCCTGATGACCCAGCCGATCCGCATCAAGGACCACGAGAAAGACGCACGTCTTGTACGCGCGCGGGTGGTCTTTGGCGCGATTTTGGTGGTGGCATTGCTGGGGGTGCTGATTGCGCGCCTGTATTTCCTGCAGGTGATCCAGTACGACTATCACTCCACATTGTCGGAAAACAACCGGGTGCACGTGCAGCCGATTCCGCCGACCCGTGGGCTGATTTTCGACCGCAATGGCGTGGTGGTAGCGGATAACCGGCCCAGCTTCAGCCTGAGCATGACCCGCGAACGCTCCGGTGACTGGCAGCAGATCCTCGATGTGATCGTCGAGGTGCTGCAACTGACGCCGGAAGACCGGGTGATTTTCGAAAAGCGCATGAAACAGGGGCGCCGGCCGTTTGAGCCGGTGCCGATCCTGTTCGAGCTGACCGAAGAGCAGATCGCCCGGATCGCGGTGAACCAGTTCCGTCTGCCGGGTGTGGAAGTGGTGGCGCAGTTGGTTCGCCACTACCCGCAAGGGGCGCACTTTGCGCATTCGGTCGGCTACATGGGCCGGATCAACGAGAAAGAGCTCAAGACCCTCGACCCGGTCAACTACAGCGGCACCCACCATATCGGCAAGACCGGCATCGAGCGTTTCTACGAGCCGGAACTGCACGGCCAGGTGGGGTACGAGGAAGTCGAGACCAACGCCCGTGGCCGCGTGCTGCGGGTGCTCAAACGTACCGACCCGGTGCCCGGCAAGGACATCGTGCTGAGCCTGGACATCAAGTTGCAGGAAGCGGCGGAGATGGCCCTGGGCGGGCGTCGGGGTGCCGTGGTGGCACTGGATCCGAGCACTGGCGAAGTGCTGGCGATGGTTAGCCAGCCAAGTTTTGACCCCAACCTGTTTGTCACCGGGATCAGCTTCAAGGCCTACGCCGAGCTGCGTGATTCCATCGACCGGCCGCTGTTCAACCGCGTATTGCGCGGCCTGTATCCGCCGGGCTCGACCATCAAGCCGGCGGTAGCGATTGCCGGCCTGGACTCGGGCGTGGTCACGGCATCGAGCCGGGTGTTCGACCCCGGCTACTACATGCTGCCCAACTACGATCACAAATACCGTAACTGGAACCGCACCGGCGACGGCTATGTGGACCTGGATACGGCGATCATGCGTTCCAACGACACCTACTTCTATGACCTGGCCCACAAGCTGGGGATTGATCGGCTGTCGGCCTACATGGGCAAGTTCGGCCTCGGCCAGAAAGTCTCCCTGGACATGTTCGAAGAATCCCCTGGCCTGATGCCGTCCCGCGAGTGGAAGCGTGCGACCCGGCGCCAGGCGTGGTTCCCGGGCGAAACCCTGATCCTGGGGATCGGCCAGGGCTACATGCAGGCCACGCCGCTGCAGCTGGCCCAGGCCACCGCGCTGGTGGCCAACAAGGGGGTGTGGAACCGTCCGCACCTGGCCAAGACCATCGAGGGTGAACGCCCGGTGGACGAAAACCCGATTCCCGACATTGTGCTGCGCGACCCGTCCGACTGGACCAAGGTCAACCACGGCATGCAGCAAGTGATGCACGGCGCCCGGGGTACCGCTCGTAAAGCGGCAGCCGGTGCGCAATACCGGATTGCCGGCAAGAGCGGTACGGCCCAGGTGGTCGCGATCAAGCAGGGCGAGAAATACGACCGCTCCAAGGTTCAGGAACGCCACCGTGACCACGCCTTGTTCGTCGGCTTTGCTCCGGCCGACAACCCGAAGATCGTCGTGGCGGTGATGGTCGAGAACGGTGAATCCGGTTCCGGCGTAGCAGCGCCCGTGGTGCGTCAGATCATGGATGCCTGGCTGTTGACCGAAGACGGCAAGCTCAAGCCCGAATATGGCGGCACCCCATCCAGTGTGGAGGCTACGGCCCTTGAAGAGTAATTTTGACCGCATCCTCTCCAGCGAGGATGTGATGCGCCGCCGCGCCACTTTGCTGCAGCGCATGCACATTGATGGCCCGTTGCTGATCCTGCTGCTGACCCTGGCCGCCGGCAGCCTGTTCGTGTTGTATTCGGCCAGTGGCAAGAACTGGGACTTGCTGATCAAACAGGCGTCGTCGTTTGGCCTGGGCCTGTTGTCGATGGTGGTGATCGCCCAGCTGGAGCCGCGCTTCATGGCGCGCTGGGTGCCGCTGGGGTATGTCGCCGGCGTGTTGCTGCTGGTGGTGGTGGATGTCATGGGGCACAACGCCATGGGCGCGACGCGCTGGATCAACATCCCGGGGGTGATTCGCTTCCAGCCGTCGGAATTCATGAAGATTTTGATGCCTGCGACCATCGCCTGGTACCTGTCAAAACGCACACTGCCGCCCCAGCTCAAGCACGTGGGCATCAGCCTGATATTGATCGGCGTGCCGTTTATCCTGATCGTGCGCCAGCCCGACCTCGGCACCTCGCTGCTGATCCTGGCGGGCGGCGCGTTCGTGCTGTTCATGGGTGGGCTGCGCTGGCGCTGGATCCTCAGCGTGCTGGCCGCCGCCGTGCCGGTGGCCGTGGCCATGTGGTTCTTTTTCATGCACGACTATCAGAAGCAGCGAATCCTCACGTTCCTCGACCCGGAGAGCGATCCGCTGGGCACCGGCTGGAACATCATCCAGTCCAAGGCGGCCATCGGTTCCGGCGGCGTATTCGGCAAGGGCTGGCTGCTGGGCACCCAGTCGCACCTGGACTTTTTGCCGGAAAGCCACACCGACTTCATTATCGCGGTGATGGGCGAGGAGTTCGGCCTGGTGGGCATCTGCGCACTGTT
This sequence comes from Pseudomonas sp. G5001, assembly GCF_013385475.1. Lineage (NCBI taxonomy): Bacteria > Pseudomonadati > Pseudomonadota > Gammaproteobacteria > Pseudomonadales > Pseudomonadaceae > Pseudomonas > Pseudomonas sp. G5001. The sequence goes on along the minus strand of NZ_JACAPZ010000001.1, from coordinate 83,250 downwards.
GCTGATTTACTTGCTGCTGATCGGGCGCGGCCTGGTGATTACTGCCCAGGCGCAAACCCTGTTTGGCAAATTGCTCGCCGGCAGCCTCACCATGACGTTTTTTGTTTACGTTTTCGTCAACATCGGTATGGTCAGTGGCCTGTTGCCGGTGGTTGGGGTGCCGTTGCCGTTCATTAGCTACGGCGGAACTTCGCTGGTGACATTGCTGTCAGCGTTTGGGGTTTTGATGTCGATCCATACCCATCGTAAGTGGATCGCACAGGTTTGAATAAGGTGAAGATGTCAATGCAAGTAATGCGCGGCTGGGCTGCCCGGCACGTGTCCTGGATGGGCCTGTTGGGCCTGCTGGGAGCCGCTGTGCAGGAAGCGCAGGCCGGCGACTACGACGGTTCGCCCCAGGTCGCCGAGTTTGTCGGTGAGATGACCCGTGACTATGGTTTCGCCGGTGAACAGCTGATGGGCGTGTTCCGCGAGGCCCAGCGCAAGCAGGCGATCCTCGACGCCATCTCCCGGCCCGCCGAGCGCGTGAAGCAGTGGAAGGAATATCGCCCGATGTTCCTGACCGACGCCCGCGTGGCGCGGGGCGTGGACTTCTGGCGCCAGCACGAAGCGGTGCTGGCCCGCGCCGAGCAGGAATACGGCGTACCGGCCCAGGTGATCGTGGCAATCATCGGCATCGAAACCTTCTACGGCCGCAACACCGGCAGCTACCGGGTGATCGACGCCTTGTCGACCCTGGGCTTTGACTACCCGCCACGCGCCGAATTCTTCCGCAAAGAGCTGCGCGAGTTCCTGTTGTTGGCCCGTGAAGAGCAGGTCGACCCGTTGACCCTCAAGGGCTCCTACGCCGGGGCCATGGGCTTGCCGCAGTTCATGCCGAGCAGCTTTCGCGCCTACGCCGTGGATTTCGACGGCGACGGCCATATCAATATCTGGAGCAACCCCGATGACGCCATCGGCAGCGTCGCCAGCTACTTCAAGCGCCACGGCTGGGTAGCCGGCGAGCCGGTGGTGATTCGCGCCGATGTGACCGGTGAGCGCGCCGATGAAGGCCTGACCCAGGGTATCGAGCCGGTCAAGACGGTCGGGGAGTTGCGGGCGCTGGGCTGGTCGAGTCAGAATGCGCCACGCGATGATATGCCGGTGACGGCGTTCCGCCTCGAAGGCGAAAATGGCCCCGAATACTGGATGGGCCTGAAGAATTTCTACGCAATCACGCGTTATAACCGCAGCGTGATGTACGCCATGGCCGTGCATCAACTGTCAGACATGCTGGTCCAAGCACGGGGCGTCAAGTAATGCCGGTATCACCGATGTACAAACCCCTGAAGCTGTTGGCGTACGCCGCATTGTCGTTATTGGTGGTCAGTTGCTCCACCAGTCGTGCACCGGTGCAAAAAACCGCTGGCACGGCGATCCGCTCCCAGCCGGGGCTGGATATCAACCGCGCCCACAAAGACGGCGCGCCGTGGTGGGATGTGGATGTTTCGAAGATCCCGGATGCCACGCCGACCCTGCACACCGGCCCTTACAAGGCCAACCCCTATACCGTGCTGGGCAAAAACTACTTCCCGCTGCAAGACTCCAAGACCTACGTGCAATCAGGTACGGCGTCCTGGTACGGGACCAAGTTCCACGGCCAGAACACCGCCAACGGCGAAGTCTATGACCTGTACGGCATGAGCGCGGCGCACAAGACCCTGCCGCTGCCCAGCTATGTACGCGTGACCAACCTGGACAACAACCGCTCGGTAATCCTGCGGGTCAATGACCGTGGGCCGTTCTATTCGGACCGGATCATCGACTTGTCCTACGCCGCCGCCAAGAAACTCGGGTATGCCGAAATCGGCACCGCCCGGGTGAAGGTCGAAGGTATCGACCCGGCCCAGTACTGGGCCCAGCGCGGCAAGCCGGCACCGTTGATGCTCAACGAACCGCAAACCCCGCAACCGCAAGTCACGGCCTCGGCCGGCAAGATCGAACAGTGGACCCCGCCGCCGGCGCAGCACGCCCCGGACACGGTGGTCATTCCGCATGCAGCACCGGGAGCCTCTACCGTGGGCGGCCAGTACCTGCAAGTCGGCGCTTTCGCCAACCCGGACGCGGCAGAGCTGCTAAGGTCCAAGCTCAGCGGGATGGTCAGCGCGCCAGTCTTTATCAGCTCTATTGTGCGTAACCAGCAGACCCTGCACCGTGTGCGCATGGGGCCGATCGGCTCGCCGAGTGAAGTTGCGCAAGTGCAGAACAGCGTGCGCCTGGCCAACCTGGGGCAACCCAGCGTGGTCACCGCCGAGTAAGCAGTACAAAGGATTGATGGCTCAGGCTCGCATGCGGGTTTGAGCCCTGGTTGTTGGCTCGTTGAACAATAAAAACCCAGGGGCAAGGGGTGGGCATGCAACCGAACACGCGACAGTCTGGCGACGGGCTGTCTGAATAGTTTTGCCCGCGAGGGCAAGTTTCCATAAGCAATTTCGAGAGACGGATGAACATCACCACCTTAGCCAAACGCACGTGCCTGCTTCTTTCGCTGATCATCACCCCGGCCGCCTGGGCGGTTGAAATGGTGCCAGCTTCCCCGCAACTGGCTGCCAAGGCCTGGGTCCTGATGGACGCCGCCAGCGGCAACGTGCTGGTGGAGAACAACGGTGACCAGCGCCTGCCCCCAGCCAGCCTGACCAAGCTGATGACCGCCTACATCGCGACCCTGGAAATCCGTCGCGGCCAGATCGGCGAAAACGATCCGGTGACCGTCAGCGAAAACGCCTGGCGCACCGGCGGTTCGCGGATGTTCATCAAGGTCGGCTCGCAAGTGACCGTCAGCGACCTGCTGCACGGCATCATCATCCAGTCGGGTAACGACGCCAGCGTAGCCCTGTCCGAGCACATCGCCGGCAGCGAAGATGCGTTCGCCGACATGATGAACAAAACCGTGGCCGACCTGGGCATGACCAACAGCCACTTCATGAACCCGACCGGCCTGCCGAACCCTGAGCACTACTCGTCGGCTCACGACATGGCGATCCTGGCTCGCGCGATCATTCGTGTCGACCCGGTGCACTACGCGATCTACTCCCAGAAAGAGTTCTTCTGGAACAACATCAAGCAGCCTAACCGCAACCTGTTGCTGTGGCGTGACAAGACTGTCGATGGCCTGAAAACCGGCCACACCGAAGAAGCCGGCTACTGCATGGTGTCGTCCGCTGTCCGTGACGGCCAGCGCCTGATTGCCGTGGTATTCGGTACCAACAGCGAGCAGGCCCGTGCGGCCGAGACGCAAAAGCTGCTGACCTATGGCTTCCGTTTCTTCGAAACCCAGACCTTCTACCAGAAAGGCACCGAGCTGGCTCAGGCCCCTGTGTGGAAAGGCGCGACCCATCAAGTCAAGGCCGGCCTGGCTGAAGACCTGACCCTGACCATGCCTAAAGGCCAGCTCAAGAAGCTGGTTGCCAGCATGACCATGAACCCGCAACTGGTCGCACCGATCGCCAAGGGCGATGTGATTGGTAAAGTCGAAGTGAAGCTGGACGACAAGGTGGTGCACAGCGCCGATCTGATCGCTCTGGACGCCGTCGACGAAGGTGGTATCTTCCGACGCGTGTGGGATAGCATCCGTCTATTCTTCTACAGCTTGTTCAACTGATAGTGTGCACCTGCATGACCCCGCGCTGATCCGGCGCGGGGTTATGCCCGTCGCCACGGCTTACGCTTACGAGGCCGTTACGCCATGACCGATACCGAAGTAAAGGCGCCAAAGATCGAATTCCCAAACGTGGACTATCCCGTCAAGGTGATCAGCGATACGGGCGTGGGCAACAAGGACAAGATCATCGAGATCGTCAAGAAACACGCAACGATCAACCATGACCGTGTGGATGAGCGTCAAAGCACCAACGGCAAGTACACCACTATTCAGTTGCACATCGTGGCGACTGACCAGGACCAGCTCTACAACATCAACAGCGAACTGCGGGCTACCGGCTTCGTGCACATGGTGTTGTGATGTCACAGACCCTGGGCTTTCGCGAGCTCGGCCAAATGGCTTACGAACCGGTGTGGCACGCCATGCAGCGGTTCACCAACGAGCGCGGCACCGAAGCCCCGGATGAAATCTGGCTGGTGGAGCACCCGCCGGTTTTCACCCAGGGCCAGGCCGGCAAGGCCGAGCATTTGCTGCTGCCGGGAGAAATCCCGGTGGTGCAGGTCGACCGCGGCGGGCAGGTGACTTACCATGGCCCAGGTCAATTGGTGGCTTATCTGTTGCTGGACGTGCGCAGGCTGGGTTTTGGCGTACGTGAGCTGGTCAGTCGCATGGAGTCATGCCTGATCGAGCTGCTGGCCAGCTACGGTGTGACCGCCGCGGCCAAGCCGGATGCACCGGGGGTTTATGTTGATGGCGCGAAAATCGCCTCCCTGGGCTTGCGGATTCGCCACGGTTGTTCCTTTCATGGCCTGGCCTTGAATGTGGACATGGACCTGGCGCCGTTTCGACGGATCAATCCCTGCGGCTACGCCGGTTTGGCGATGACCCAGTTGAGCGATCACGCAACACCACTAGAATTTGCCGAGGTAAGTGCCCGGCTGCGCGCGCAGCTCGTCAAACACCTCGACTATGCTGAGCAGACGACCCTAACGGGCGGAATCGACTGATTATGACTACTGATGCAGTGCAAACCATGATCCCGACGCTGGATGTTACCGAGCGTCCGGCCCCGCGTGCCAAGGTAGAAGCCGGCGTCAAGCTGCGCGGCGCCGAGAAGGTTGCACGCATCCCGGTGAAGATCATTCCGACCACCGAACTGCCGAAAAAGCCTGACTGGATTCGCGTGCGTATCCCGGTTTCGCCGGAAGTCGACCGCATCAAGGCCCTGCTGCGCAAACACAAGCTGCACAGCGTGTGCGAAGAGGCGTCCTGCCCGAACCTGGGCGAGTGCTTCTCCGGTGGCACCGCGACCTTCATGATCATGGGTGACATCTGCACCCGTCGTTGCCCGTTCTGCGACGTTGGCCACGGCCGGCCGAAGCCACTGGACGTCAACGAGCCGGAAAGCCTGGCCATCGCCATCGCCGACCTGAAACTCAAGTATGTCGTGATTACCTCGGTAGACCGCGACGACCTGCGTGACGGCGGTGCCCAGCACTTTGCCGACTGTATCCGCGAGATCCGCAAGCTGTCGCCGAACGTGATGCTCGAGACCCTGGTGCCGGACTACCGTGGCCGTATGGACGTGGCGCTGGAAATCACTGCCGCCGAGCCGCCGGATGTGTTCAACCACAACCTGGAAACCGTACCGCGCCTGTACAAGGCTGCGCGTCCGGGTTCGGACTACCAGTGGTCGCTGACCCTGCTGCAGAAATTCAAGCAGATGATGCCGCACATTCCGACCAAATCCGGCCTGATGCTGGGCCTGGGCGAAACCGACGAAGAAGTCATCGAAGTCATGAAGCGCATGCGCGAACACGACATCGACATGCTGACCCTCGGCCAGTACCTGCAGCCGTCCCGCAGCCACTTGCCGGTACAGCGTTTCGTGCACCCGGATGTGTTCGCCTGGTTTGCCGAAGAAGGCTACAAGATGGGCTTCAAGAACGTCGCTTCCGGCCCGCTGGTACGTTCCTCGTACCACGCCGACGAGCAGGCGAAACTGGTCAAGGCCAGCCTGGTGTCCTGATACGCGGAACGCCGGACACTGCAGGACCCATGTGGGAGCCGGCTTGAGTGGGAGCGGGCTTGTTCGCGAATGCGTTGGATCAGTTGACCTGTCCGGTGACTGACTGACCGTCTTCGCGAGCAAGCCCGCTCCCCCCCAGGCCCGCTCCCACATTTGCTACTGACTCTTCCTCTTCTGTTTGCAACCATTGCTGTTTAGAGTGCCTTGGGCAATCCACACGAGGAGAACCATGGATGACGACTCAATTGACCACTTGTGCGGTACCTGCGCTGCGCGCCGAAGGCGTGATCGGGCTGATTGCCCCTGCCGGGCCGGCCGAGCTGGATATCGACACGGCCACGCAATGGATGCGCGCCCGGGGCTACACACTGCGGATCTTTCCGGGCGTGAGCCAGCGTGATGGCTATCTGGCCGGCAGTGATGAGGTACGCCTTGATGACCTGCACGCGGCGTTCGCCGATTCGACCATCGACGCGATTTTCTGCCTGCGCGGCGGCTACGGCACGCCACGCCTGCTGGACCGCCTGGACTTTGACCTGCTGCGGGCCAACCCCAAGCCATTCGTAGGCTACAGCGATATCACCGCCCTGCACCTGGCGATCAACCGGTATGCCGGTTTCGTCACCTTCCATGGTCCGATGTTCAACGCTGACCTGTTAGGTGAAAAGCAACAGCCTACCGAGTCGTCGCTGTTCAGCATGCTGCGTGGGCAAGTGAAAGCCGGTAGCCAGCTGGCTCACCCTGTGGCCTACCCGCTGACCACCGTCGAGCCAGGCATCGCCTGTGGGCGGCTGCTGGGCGGCAATCTATCGATGATCGCAGCAGTGATGGGCACGGCTTACGAGATTGATGCCGAGGGCATCATTCTGTTTATCGAAGATGTGAACGAGCCGTTGTACCGCATTGACCGGTTGCTCACCCATTTGCGCCTGGCGGGCAAGCTGGCCCAGGTGGCGGGCGTGGTGGTGGGGGATGTGGCTGGGGTTGATAGCCTTGCGCTTGAGCGCTTGCTGAAGCAGACCTTCGAGCCGTTGTGCATTCCTGTGCTGTCCGGCTGGCGCAGCGGGCACTGCAACCCGAACCTGACCTTGCCGTTGGGCGCCAGGGTGCGGCTGGATGCGGGGGAGAAGCGGTTGGTGTTGGAACAGGATGTGGTGTTTAAGGCCTGAACTTTGTAGCGCCGATAAAGGCCTCTTCGCGAGCAAGCCCGCTCCCACATTTCGATCGCGTTCCTTCAGGAAGTGCACGGTCAAAATGTGGGAGCGGGCTTGCTCGCGAATGCGGTAGCAGCCATACGCCGATCTATCGGCTTTGCAGCGACTCCAGCAACTTCACCGTCGGATACCCATCCGCCGGCCAGCCCAGGGACTGCTGCGCGGCACGAATCGCCTTGCGGGTATTCGCACCGATGATCCCGTCCGGGTTGCCCGCGTCGTAACCATTGGCACTGAGCACCGTCTGCAAGTCAATTCGCTGCGAGCGAGTCAACGGCAGCTCATCTTTCGGCCAGCTCCCACGAATCAAGCCACCGCCCCCGAAGCGTTCCGACAACAAGCCAACTGCCAACGCGTAGGACGACGAGTTGTTGTACTTGAGGATCGCGCGGAAGTTATCCAGCACCAGGAACGCCGGGCCACGATAGCCGGCCGGAAGCAACAGGGCGGCGGAAAGCTGGTCGACGTTGGCCGGCACGCTGGCGCCCGGCGGCACCTGGATTCCCAGTTTCAGCCACTCGCCAACGGTCTTGCGTACGCTGCCATCGGCCAGGGCGTAATCAAAATTCAACGGCAGTTGCTGCACCTCGAAGCCCCAGGGCTGGCCTTTCTGCCAGCCGGAGCTTTGCAGGTAGTGCGCGGTGGAGGCGAGGGCGTCGGCCGGGCTGTTCCAGATATCGCGGCGGCCGTCACCGTCGAAGTCTACGGCGTGGGTGTTATAGGTGGTCGGGATGAACTGGGTCTGGCCCATGGCCCCGGCCCAGGAGCCTTTCATCTGGTCGGCGGCGATATCGCCATGCTGGATGATTTGCAGCGCCGCCAGCAGCTGCGCCTGGGCGAAGGCCGGGCGACGGCCTTCATAGGCCAGGGTCGCCAGTGAGCGGATCACCGAGTTGTTGCCTTGGAACTGGCCGAAGTTACTCTCCATGCCCCACACCGAGACCAGCGCCTGGCGGTCGACGCCGTAACGGTCCTCAATGCGTTGCAGAATGTCGGCGTACTTCACCAGCAGCGACTGGCCATTGCGCACCCGCAGCGGCGACAGCGCGCCATCGAGGTATTCCCATACCGGGCGGGAGAACTCCGGCTGGCTGCGGTCGGCGCGGATCACCGCCATGTCGGGTACGACATTGGCAAAGGCCGTGTCGAAAACCTGTGGCGTGATACCGGCCTTCAAGGCTTCCACGCGAAACCCCGCCTGCCATTCGGCAAAGGTCTGGGTCGGCTGGATATCAAGATTGTCTGCCACCAGTGGCGCAACGACGGCAGGCGCAGCTACCGGTGCAGTCTGGAGCGGGGGCAGGGGTTGGGCATCGGCAGCGGTGGGTTTTTCCGCGCAGGCGACTAACAGAATGAGGCTGGAGGCAGCGATCAGTTGGCGAAGGTGCCAACGACGGGAAAGACTAGAGGGCATGCACAGGTCCAGGGAATACGAATCAGGTACAGACCTTATCATGCCGGAGGGGCGCTTGCCTTCAGGCAGCCAGAAAGTAAGAAGCCTCCCAGCTATTAGACTGGAAGGCTTCGCGGCGGTAGCTGCCTTTGCCTTTGCCGGCTCGTTCCTTGCGACTGCGGAACAACGGCTGGGCGATGATGGATTTGGCCTTGTTGGGGCCATGCTTGGATGGCTTTTTGCTCATGATGGGTACTCTCTGGCAGGTTGATGATGCGGTGCGAATCATCTGCCGAAGTTTGGATTCTGTCCAGCCCAGCGATACGTAGGACTACTCAGCAGGCAACGCCAAGCGCTGTCCTGACATCAAAAGTGACAAACGACTCAGGCTCATCCACGGCGATCCAGCCGCCTGGCCCTTGATCTGCGCGTCAATGCGCTGGGCCTCCAGCAGCAATTGCGCCCAGCGTTGCGCCGAGTGCCGTTGCAGGGCTTTGCTGATCAGTGGTTTGCGCTTGTCCCATACCGGTGGCCGCGCCTGGCTGAAGGCCTTGTCCAGTGGGATGCCCTGGCTGTACTGCAGGGCAATATTGGCCAGCAGCCGTAATTCTCGCGCCAGGGCCCAGAGAATCACCGGCGGCTCGACGCCTTCGCCGCGCAGCCCTTCAAGCATGCGCAGGGCGTGGGCGGGTTCGCCGTTGAGGATCGCATCCACCAGGCCAAATACGTCAAAGCGCGCGCTGTCCGCCACGGCACCTTGTACGGTTTCGACGGTGATCTGTCCACCCTCGGCCATCAGCTTGAGCTTTTCGATTTCCTGGGCGGCGGCCAACAGGTTGCCTTCCACCCGCGCCGCGATCAGCTCCACCGCATCCTGGCTGGCACTCAGCCCGGATTGCGACAGGCGCTGACGAATCCACTGCGGCAGTTGGCTGCTGTCCACCGGCCAGATCTGTATGAACTGAGTCTGGCCACCTTCCACCAGCGCCTTGCCCCACTTGGTTTTCTGCGCACTGCCATCAAGCTTGGGCAGGCTGATCAGCAGCAGCGTGTCTTCGGCAGGGCGTGCGCAGTATTCCATCAAAGCCGCCGCGCCTTTGTCGCCGGGCTTGCCCGAAGGCAGGCGCAGTTCCAGCAGGCGTTTTTCGGCGAACAGCGACATGCTCGCCCCGGCTTGCAGCAGCGTACCCCAGTCGAAACTGGCGTCGGCGCTGAATACCTGGCGTTCATCGAAGCCCTGTTGGCGGGCGGCGGTGCGAATTGCGTCCGCAGCCTCCTGGCACAGCAGCGGGTCATCACCGCTGACGATGTAGACGGGCGCAAGGCTGCCTTGCAGGTGCTTGGCGAGTTGGGCGGGGGCGAGTTTCATAGGCAGGGCGAACGGGGCGCCTGGGGCGCCCCGTCTGGCTTACTCGACAGGAACTTCGACAGGCGACTGTTTAGGTTGGCTGTCTTCATACTCTTGCGCCGCTTTCAGCGCATCGGCATCTGCCTTGGCCTTGGCATCCGCGGTTTGCTGCAGCTTATCCAGTTGCTCCGGCGTGATCAGTTGCAGGCGCAGGACCATGCGCTGCACCAGTTCGCGACGCATTTCCTTGCGCACCTGGATGGTTTCGGAGTCCGAACCCACCAGGTTGTTGCCGTCGTGGCTCACGACTTTCTGTATCTGGATCTTGTCGCCCATCAGCGGCAGGTGGTCATGGCCCTGGATTTCGAAGAAGAGCGTGGTGCTCAGCTCAATGTCCGAAGCACGCCCGGCGCTGGCGTAGCTGAGGCTGCGCTGCTCTTCTTTTTCATCCACCAGGTTCAGTTTGTAAGCCGCGCCTGAATAGACTTTGACGCCACTGTTTTCCAGGACCTGGCGCAGCTGTTGCACGGTCTCGCCGTAGGAGTTGCGGGCGGTGACGTCCAGTTCCTTGATCGCCAGTTCGGTGGTGCCGGTGCCGCGCAGCTGGAAGCCGCAAGCGCTCAGCAGCACGGCAAGGCCCATAACCAGCAGATTGCGTTTGATCATTTTGATGCTCCCCTTGAAACCATGTGGGCCTTATCGAGGCCCTGGAGGTTTTGTTCGGCGCCAGGGTTATTCCCTCGGCGCCCGATCCGATTAGCTAGCGACGATATTGACCAGTTTGCCGGGCACCACGATCACTTTGCGGATCGTCAGGCCTTCGGTGAAGCGCAGCACGTTCTCATTGATACGGGCGGCGGCTTCGACGTCTTCACGGCTGGCGCTGGCCGGCATGTCGATCTGGCCACGCAGCTTGCCGTTGACCTGAATCACCAGTTGCAGCGTGTCCTGTACCAGGGCGCTGTCATCCTGTACCGGCCAGCCGGCATCGATGACGGCACCGCTGTGGCCCAACTGGTTCCACAGTTCGTGGCTGATGTGTGGCGTGATCGGCGCCAGCAGCAGGGTGACCGTTTCCAGGCCTTCCTGTACCAGTGCGCGGTCCTGTTCGGTGGCCTGCGGCGCTTTCTCCAGCACGTTCATCAGCGTCATCACCTGGGCGATGGCGGTGTTGAATTTGTGGTGCTGGCCCACGTCCTGGCTGGCGTGCTTGATGGCCAGGTGAGTGCTGCGGCGAATGACTTTTTGCTCATCGCTCAGGGCCGCCACGTCCAGCTTGCCCGGCAAGCCTTGGCTGACATGGGCGTGCGCCAGGCGCCAGACGCGCTTGAGGAAGCGATGCGAACCTTCGACGCCGGAGTCCGACCATTCCGCGCTCATGTCAGGCGGCGAGGCGAACATCATGAACAGGCGGCAGGTGTCCGCGCCGAACTGGTCGATCATCGACTGTGGGTCGACGCCGTTGTTCTTCGACTTGGCCATCTTCTCGGTGCCGCCGATTTCCACCGGCAGGCCGTCGGATTTCAGCTTGGCGCTGATCACCTTGGCCTTGCTGTCACGCTCCAGCTCGACATCTGCCGGGTTGAACCAGGTGTAGGCGCCATTGGCTTCGCGGCGGTAATAAGTCTCGGCAATCACCATGCCCTGGGTCAGCAGGTTCTTGAACGGCTCGTCGGAACTCACCAGGCCTTCATCACGCATCAGCTTGTGGAAGAAGCGCGCGTACAGCAGGTGAAGGATGGCGTGTTCGATACCGCCGATGTACTGGTCTACCGGCAGCCAGTGGTCGGCCGCGGATTTTTCCACCAGGCCGCCTTCATAGTGCGGCGAGGCGTAGCGGGCGTAGTACCACGAAGACTCCACGAAGGTGTCCATGGTGTCGGTTTCGCGTTTGGCCGGGGCACCGCAGTTCGGGCAGGTGCACTCGTAGAATTCGGGCATGCGCGCCAATGGCGAGCCAGCACCGTCTGGCACCACGTCTTCGGGCAATACGACCGGCAGTTGGTCTTCCGGTACCGGCACGTCACCGCAGGTTTCGCAGTGGATGATCGGGATCGGGCAGCCCCAGTAGCGCTGGCGGCTGATGCCCCAGTCACGCAGGCGGAACTGGGTGCGCGAGGCACCGAGGTTTTTCTTGATCAGCGCGACTTCGATGGCGTCGAAGGCGCCTTCGAAATCCAGGCCGTCGAACTCGCCGGAATTGATCAGTGTGCCGTGTTCGTTGTACGCGTCCTGCCACGGAGCCGGGTTGGTGTCGCCCGAACTGGTGCGCACCACGGACTTGATCGGCAGGTTGTACTTGACGGCGAATTCGAAATCGCGCTCGTCGTGGGCCGGCACAGCCATTACTGCGCCATCACCGTAGTGCATCAGCACGTAGTTGGCGACCCACACCGGCAGCTTCTCGCCGGTCAATGGGTGCTCGACGAACAACGAGGTCGGCAGGCCTTTTTTCTCCTGGGTGGCGACGTCGGCTTCGGCGACGCTGCCGCCCTTGCATTCGGCGATGAACGCCTGCAGCTCAGGGTTGTTCTGTGCAGCCTGGGTGGCCAGCGGGTGTTCGGCGGCCACGGCGACGTAGGTCGCGCCCATCAGGGTGTCCGGACGGGTGGTGAAGACTTTCAATACACCTTCTGCGCCGATGGAGTCGACGTTGTAGGGGAACTGCACTTCCATGCCACGGGACTTGCCGATCCAGTTGCGTTGCATGGTCTTGACCTGCTCGGGCCAGCCCGGCAAATCATCGAGGCTCGACAAGAGTTCATCCGCGTAGGCGGTGATCTTGAAGTAGTACATCGGGATTTCGCGCTTTTCGATCAGCGCGCCGGAACGCCAGCCGCGGCCGTCGATCACTTGTTCGTTGGCCAGTACGGTCTGGTCCACCGGGTCCCAGTTCACGGTGCCGCTCTTCTTGTAGATCACGCCTTTTTCGAACAGGCGAGTGAACAGCCATTGTTCCCAGCGGTAGTAATCAGGCTTGCAGGTGGTCACCTCGCGGGACCAGTCCACCGCCAGGCCCAGGCTGCGCAGCTGGGTCTTCATGTAGGCGATGTTTTCGTAGGTCCACTTGGCGGGCGCTACGTTGTTCTTCATCGCGGCGTTTTCCGCCGGCATGCCGAAGGCGTCCCAACCCATGGGTTGCAGGACGTTCTTGCCCAGCATGCGCTGGTAGCGGGAGATGACGTCGCCGATGGTGTAGTTGCGCACATGCCCCATGTGTAGCTTGCCGCTGGGGTAAGGGAACATCGATAGGCAATAGAAAGTCTCCTTGCCTGGCTGTTCACTGACTTCAAAGGACTTTTGCTCATCCCAGAACGACTGGGCGGCATTTTCTATTTCACGGGGCTGATATTGTTCGTGCATGGCTACTTTTGAACTGAATAGGGGTGGCCTAATCCTCTTCGGTGCAACGTTCAGGTTGATCGACACCAAAAAGCGGCGCGTCCGTGCCCAAACCCTGCGGGAAGTGGAGTTACAGGAAGCGCCGTAGCATACATGACCCCACTCTATCGAGGGAAACCCTGATTGCGCCGCCGAGGCCGTTGGTCGCGGCGCCAGGCAGGCAGGGCAAGCAGGACTACGCTGTTTAGTGGGGAGTGAGTCTTATCTTCAATGAGGTGAGGGATGGTTGATTCGCAGCGAACTTTAACGAAACCGCAGGTGTACGAAGGACTGATCGACCGTTTGGGTCGAGCACTGGATGCAGCAAAAACCGCAGGCCGATTGTGTGATGAACGGCCTCTGGAGTTGGAACTGCGTGGCTTGAGCCAGGCAGAGCTGGACGTGATCAGGGTGTATCTGGAATTGAATGAGCATCGCGCGTCCCATGGCATGGCCTCCCCGCCAGCCCAGGAGTTTTCGCGATCGGCCAAGGTGGTATGGCTCAAGGATTTTTCGGCCGGTCGCAGCCCGGAAAAACTCCGGTCCGTGCGTTTCAAGTGAAGTACCGCGTTAGTGATCTGTAGCCTTCTCAGCGTCTGTTCCTGTAAAGATTGTCGCTTAACCCCGTTACACCTTAGGCTTCGGGCATCTTTGGAGATGCCCGATGCCTATTCGCTATTTCATTAAACAATTGTTGTTGCCGCCCGGCATCCTGTTGCTGTTGCTGGCCCTTGCCTGGTGGTTTCGTCGCAGCCGACCGCGGCTGGCGGCCGTGTGCTTTGCCCTGGGGTTTGGCGGGATGTTGCTGATGAGCCTGCCGGTGGCGGTTCAATGGGGCGCAAAGGCCCTGGAGACCGAGCCGCCTCTGGCCCGTGATGAATGGGCGACCCTGGCGCAGCGGGCTGATGCCATCGTGGTGTTGGGCTCGGGGCGTGAGCGCGGGGATCCGGCGTGGGGCTCCGATCAGCCGACGGGTATCGGCCTTGAGCGCCAGCGCTATGCAGCCCGCCTGGCCAAGGCTTCGGGCTTGCCGGTGCTGACCACCGGCGGCTTGCACTACGGCACACCGCCCAGCGAGGCGGAGTTGATGGCGGTATCGATGCAGGATGACTTTGGCGTGAGCGTGCGCTGGAAGGAAGAGCGCAGCCGTACCACGTGGGAAAACGCGCAGATGAGTGCCGAGATTCTGCTGCCGCAGGGGATCAAGCGTGTGGTGGTCGTGACTCAGGCCTGGCATATGCCGCGCTCGCGCTGGAGCTTCGAAAAGGCCGGGTTCACGGTTGTTCCGGCGCCAGTGGGGTTTCTTGGTTTGGACAATGCCCGGCCATTGGGGGGCTGGATGCCGGAGTTCAAGTCGGTATGGCAGAGCGGGCAGTTGCTGAATGAAGCGGTGGGGCAGGTGGGTTACCGGATGTTTTACAGGTAATACCGCAGGTCAAATGTGGGAGCGGGCTTGCTCGCGAATACAGTGTGTCAGTCACTGGTGCTTTAACTGACAGATCGCATTCGCGAGCAAGCCCGCTCCCACATTGTCGTCCGAGTATTTCTTTTAAACCGTTTTCGACATCCGGCCCGCCAACAGCGCCCAGCCAAACAGGCCAAGGCACAGGATGATCAACGGCCACGAACGCCATTCCAGGTACGGGGTGAGGTTGTGCATCGGCACGACCTCGCCGTAGAGAATCCCGCGTTCAAACTGCGGGATCTGCACGGTGATCTGCCCGTACGGGTTGATCAGGCCAGTGACGCCGTTGTTGGTGGCGCGGATCATCCAGCGCCCGGCTTCCAGGGCGCGCATCTGGGCCATCTGCAAATGTTGCAGCGGGCCGATGGAGCGGCCGAACCAGGTGTCGTTGCTGATGGTCAGCAACAAATCGCTGCGGGCCGACAGGCCGGCGGCGAACTCCGGGTACACCACTTCATAGCAAATGAACGGCGCAATCTGATAGCCCTTGGCTTGCAGCAAAGCCTGGTCGGACGGCCCGCGGGCGAAGTCCGACATCGGCAGGTCAAAGAACGCGATCAAGCCGCGCAACATGTCCTGCAGCGGCACGTACTCGCCAAACGGCACCAGCTTCTGCTTCAGGTAGGTGCCGTCGCCTTCGCCCACCACCGTGATGCCGTTGAAGAAGCGCTTGTGGTGATGCACTTCCTGGCGGATCGGTACACCGGTGATCAGCGCAGTGTGCCGGTCAGCGGCGAACTTGCCCATCATGCCCAGGTAACCCTCCACGGATTCCTTGAGCACCGGCACGGCGGTTTCCGGCCATACCAGCAGGTCGACAGGCTTGGAGCTGAAGCTCATGTCGCGGTACAGCGCGAGCTGCGCATTGAGCTGCTCCGGGTCCCACTTCATGCTTTGTTCGACGTTGCCCTGGACGGCTGCCACGGTCAGCGGTGCGCCGGCGGGGGTGGTCCATGCATGATGCTTGAGTGCCAGGCCGATGGCCCATGGCGCCACCAACAACAGCAAGCCGGCACCGATGAACAGGTTGCGCTTAGCCGCCAGCAGACGCGGCAGGTTGCAGATCAGTGCGGCGGTCAGCGCCAGGGCAAAGGATATCAGCCACATCCCGCCCAGCGGCGCGAGGCCGGTGAGAGGGCCGTCGAGCTGGCTGTAACCGGAATAGAGCCAGGGAAAACCGGTGAGGAACCAGCCGCGAAACGCTTCCTGGCCAACCCACAAGGCCGCGAAGGCCAGGGCATCGGCCAGTGGCGCTTCGTTGCGGCGCAGCCAGCGCGCCCACAGCCAGGCGGGCAGGGCAAAGAACCAGGCAATGGCCGCCGTAAACGCCAGCATCAGCATGCCCGCCAGCAACACCGAAGCGCCGCCGAAGTGGTGAATGCTGTAGTAGATCCAGCTGGTACCGGCGCCAAACAGGCCGAAACCGAAACACCAGCCGCGCCACAAGGCCTGGCGCGGTGTCAGTTCACGCAATCCCGCATAAAAGAACCCGGCCGCCACCAGCGCAAACGGCCAGAGGTCGAACGGCGCCAGCGCCAGGGTGGTGATGGCGCCGGCCACCACGGCCAGCAAGTTACCGGGCCAGCCGGGTGCAATCATACGGCGCATGTCAGTCCTTAGCGGGCAATAGGTGTCAAACGGATCAAGTGAATACGGCGGCTGTCGGCATTCAGGATGCGGAAGCGATAGGCACCGATCTCGGTGGTCTCGTTACGCTTGGGCAGATGCCCGAACGCACTCATCACCAGGCCGCCAACCGTGTCGAATTCATCGTCGGAGAATTCGCTGTCGAAGAACTCGTTGAAGTTCTCGATCGGCGTCAGGGCCTTGACCAGGAAGTCACCGCTGGGCAGCGGCTTGATGTAGCTGTCTTCTTCGACGTCGTGCTCGTCTTCGATGTCGCCGACGATCTGTTCCAGCACGTCTTCGATGGTCACCAAACCCGCTACACCGCCGTACTCGTCAATCACGATGGCCATGTGATTGTGGTTCGCACGAAATTCGCGCAGCAGCACATTCAGGCGCTTGGATTCGGGGACGAAAGTGGCAGGACGCAGCAGGTCCTTGATGTTGAAGCTGTCGCCGTTCTCCTTGAGGATCAGCGGCAGCAGGTCCTTGGCCAGCAGGACGCCCATGACGTCGTCATGGCTTTCGCCGATCACCGGGTAGCGCGAGTGCGCCGAATCGATGACGGCCGGGAGGAATTCCCGAGGGGTCTGGGTCGCCTTGATGCTGACCATCTGCGAGCGCGGAACCATGATGTCCCGTACTTGCAGGTCAGCTACCTGGATGGCGCCTTCGACGATAGCCAGCGCTTCGCTGTCCAGCAACTTGTTCTGATGCGCCTCGCGCAGCAGCTCCAGCAGCTCCTGGCGGTTTTTCGGCTCGTGGGCAAAGGCCTGGGTGAGTTTCCCCAGCCATGACTTTTGCCCGTTGCTCGATCGGTCTTCGCTCATAGCGATTACTCTAAATCCTTTATTGTTTCAGTTAGGTGTAGTTGCAATTTCGTCGTCTGCATACGGGTCACGATGACCCAGTTCTGCAAGCAACGTTCGTTCCAGTGCTTCCATTTCTTCGGCTTCGTCATCGTCTATATGGTCGTAACCCAAGAGATGCAAGCAGCCGTGGATGACTAGATGGGCCCAATGGGCCTCAAGTTCCTTGCCCTGTTCCTTTGCTTCACGCTCGACCACTTCGACGCAGATCACCAGGTCGCCCAGCAACGGGATATCCAGCAGCTCATCGGGTACGTCGGCGGGAAACGACAGCACGTTGGTCGCGTAGTCTTTTTGTCGCCAGGTGTGATTCAGTTCACGGCCTTCGGGCTCGTCCACCAGGCGAATGGTCAGCTCCGAGTCGGCGGTGCGCTGGCGCAGGGCCAGGGTGCACCACTGGCGGAACTGTTCTTCGCTGGGGGCGGGCGCTTCGGTGGCCAGCTGCAGGTCAAGCTCAAGCATCGCGGCGAGTGTCCTTGGCCGGTTGGTCGTCGCGGTGTTCGAAGCGCTCGTAGGCTTCGACAATGCGCTGCACCAACGGGTGACGTACCACGTCTTTGGGCATGAAGTGCGTGAAGCTGATCCCCGGCACGTCCTTGAGTACGTCGATCACCTGGGCCAGGCCCGACTTGGTGCCTTTGGGCAGGTCGACCTGGGTGACGTCGCCGGTGATCACGGCGGTGGAGCCGAAACCGATCCGGGTCAGGAACATCTTCATCTGCTCAACGGTGGTGTTCTGGCTTTCGTCGAGAATGATGAAGCTGTTGTTCAGCGTACGGCCACGCATGTAGGCCAGCGGGGCGATCTCGATCACCTGGCGCTCGATCAGCTTGGCCACGTATTCGAAGCCGAGCATCTCGTAGAGCGCATCGTAGAGCGGGCGCAGGTACGGGTCGATCTTCTGGGCCAGGTCGCCGGGCAAAAAGCCCAGCTTCTCGCCGGCTTCCACCGCCGGACGCACCAGCAGGATGCGTCGCACCTGCTCGCGCTCCAGGGCGTCGACCGCGCAGGCCACGGCCAGGTAGGTCTTGCCGGTACCGGCAGGGCCGATGCCGAAGTTGATGTCGTTGCCCAGGATCTCTTTGACGTAGCGCTGCTGGTTCAAGCCGCGAGGGCGAATCATTCCTTTCTTGGTGCGCAACGCGACGCTGGCTTCGGCTACCGGGTTATTGGCCAGGTCCTCCACGGCGGATTCCTGCAGGTACAGGTGCACCGTTTCCGGCGACAGCTCGCTACCTTTGGTTTCCCGGTAGAGGCGGCGCAGAAGGTTTTCTGCCGAGGTGGTGTGCTGGGGTTCACCAATCAGCTCGAATTGATTGCCGCGGTTGCGGATCTCGATGCTCAGGCGTTGTTCGATCAGGCGCAGGTGCTCGTCGAACTGTCCGCACAGATTGGCGAAACGGCGAGCCTCAAAGGGCTCGAGGAGAAAACGATGTGGTTCTATGGGTGCGTTCAAGGTCGTTTTTAGCCGCCCTGGGGCAATTAAGATGAAATCAAGGATAACGCCAGCAGGCTGCGTGCGAAAGCACTTATATATCCCGAAGCTGGCACCGTTCTAATGTGGGAGCGGGCTTGCTCGCGAATGCGATGGGGCAGTCAGCCTGTTCGTTGCCTGATACACCGCCTTCGCGAGCAAGCCCGCTCCCACATTGGTTCCCGGTGGCCGAATTATTGTTACACCAGCGAACCGCGCAGCGAGTGCGGTTGTGCCGCGTCGATGTGCACGTCGGCGAACTGCCCGATCAGCGTCGGATTATCACAGCGGAAGTTGACGATCCGGTTGTTCTCGGTCCGGCCCTGCAATTCGCCAGGGTCTTTTTTCGAGTAGTCGGTCACCAGGATGCGCTGGGTCGAGCCCACCATCTGTCGGCTGATCTCGAAACCCTGCTGGTTGAGGCGGTGTTGCAGGGCGTTCAAACGCTCCTTCTTCAACGCTTCCGGGGTTTCGTCGAGCAAGTCAGCCGCCGGGGTGCCCGGGCGCTGGCTGTAGACGAAGGAGTAGGAGAAGTCGAAGCCTACGTCTTCGATCAACTTCATGGTCTGCTGGAAATCTTTCTCGGTTTCCCCTGGGAAGCCGACGATAAAGTCCGAGCTGATGCAGATCCCCGGCACCGCCGCACGCAATTTGCGCAATTTGGATTTGTATTCCAGGGCGGTGTGGTTGCGCTTCATCGCCGAGAGAATGCGGTCCGAGCCCGATTGCACCGGCAAGTGCAGGTGCTTGACCAGCTCCGGCACTTCGGCGTGGGCCTGGATCAGGCTGTCGGAGAACTCCAGCGGGTGCGAAGTGGTATAGCGAATTCGCTCGATCCCGTCGACGGCGGCCACTACCCGGATCAACTCCGCGAGGTCCGCCAGGCGCCCGTCGTGGGTCTGGCCACGGTAGCCGTTGACGTTTTGTCCCAGCAGGGTCACTTCACGCACGCCGTTCTCGGCCAGGTGAATGATCTCTGCCAGCACGTCGTCGAACGGGCGGCTGACTTCTTCGCCGCGGGTGTATGGCACCACGCAGAAGGTGCAGTACTTGCTGCAGCCTTCCATTACCGACACATAAGCGCTTGGGCCGTCGATGCGCGGCTCGGGCAAATGGTCGAATTTTTCGATTTCCGGGAACGAGACGTCGACTTGCGGCAGCTTGGTGATGCGCGCGGCGTCGATCATTTCCGGCAGGCGGTGCAGGGTCTGCGGGCCGAATACCACGTCGACGTACGGTGCTCGGTCGCGAATGGCGGCGCCTTCCTGGCTGGCCACGCAACCGCCGACGGCGATCACCATGTCCGGGTTGGCCAGTTTCAGTTCACGCCAGCGGCCCAGCTGCGAGTAGACCCGGTCCTGGGCCCGCTCGCGGATCGAGCAGGTATTGAGCAGGATCACATCGGCGTCTTCAGCGCGAGCGGTGACTTCCAGGGCCTGATGTTCACCCAGCAGATCGACCATGCGCGAGCTGTCGTACTCGTTCATCTGGCAACCGTGGGTTTCGATGTAAAGCTTCTTGGCCATGGGGATCGTCAACTGGTGGTAAAGAACCGCGCATTATAGGGGGCATGCCGATAGGTTCCTAGCACTGTGCATCGGACGCCATGCTATAGTTCGCGCCCTCTTTTAAATCCCCCGATGTGTTACCCGCCCACCATGACCAAACGTGAAGCTCCAATCTACAAGGTGATTTTCCTTAACCAGGGCCAGGTGTTCGAAATGTACGCCAAGCAGATCTATCAAAGTGATCTGTGGGGCTTCCTGGAAGTGGAAGAGTTCGTCTTTGGCGAGCGCACGCAGCTGGTCGTCGACCCGGGCGAGGAAAAACTCAAGGCTCAGTTCGAAGGCGTGGTGCGCAGTTTTGTGCCGATGCATTCGATCGTGCGCATCGACGAAGTCGAGCGCCTGGGCACGCCGAAAATCAGCGAGGCCCGGGGCATGAGCAATGTCATGCCGTTTCCGATGCCGATGCCTGAGAAGTGACGTTCAACTATTTTGTAGGGTATTTCTGATTCTTGCCTCTCGTGCATGGACATTCTGTTTAAAAAACAGCAGATTTTGTTTATGCAGAGAGGGCGCCATGAATACATCAATAATAAAAAGCCTGTTTCAATGGGACGTGAGTTCCACTTTTTTAATTAACTCTCCATCAAAAAGGCTCTGCCCTGGAATACAAGGGTATTAGCGTTTTATCGCCTGGCATTAGTTAACACCGAATTTCTTATGACGCAGTCATCAACGGACTTATCTGTTCGGGAGTAGCCCTGTGCGCGATCCTCGTTATGACATTTTGTTTGAGCCGGTACAAATAGGCCCGGTTCGCACCCGTAACCGCTTTTATCAAGTTCCCCACTGCAATGGCATGGGCCATGTGCATCCTTCCGCCATGGCACGCATGCGCGGGATAAAAGCCGAAGGTGGGTGGGGCGTAGTCTGCACTGAAGAATGTGAGATCAGCCCGCTGAGCGAGTTCTCTCCCTACATAGAGGCGCGCTTGTGGGATGAACGCGACATCCCGGCGCTCGCGCGAATGTGTGAGGCCGTCCACCAGCACGGGTCACTGGCCGGCGTAGAGTTGGCATTCAATGGTTACTCGGCCCCCAACCGCTACAGTCGTGAGATTCCCTGGGCGCCCTCCAATACGCCGGTGCGTGGTTATGACCCGGTACAGGCCCGGGCCATGAGTCGTGCCGATATCCAGCAACTGCGCGCCATGCACCGTGCCGCCGCACTGCGGGCGCGGGACGCGGGGTTTGACATCATCTATGTCTATGCCGGGCATGACCTCGGCGTGCCGTTCCATTTCCTCACGCCACGCAACAACCGCCGTACTGATGAGTATGGCGGTGTGCTGGAAAACCGCGTGCGGCTGTTGCGCGAGTTGATTGAAGACACCCGCGATGCGGTGGGTGATCGGTGTGCCGTGGCGGTACGCCTGGCGGTAGACGAGCAGAGGGTCGACGGCCTGTCTCGCGATGGAGAGGGCGCTGAAATATTCTCGATGCTGGCGGACTTGCCGGATTTGTGGGACGTCAACGTCGCCGATTGGTCCAACGACAGTGTAACGGCGCGCTTTGCCTCGGAGGGTTATCAAGAGACCTTCCTGTCGGGTCTGAAGGCTCTGACCCGCAAGCCGGTGGTGGGCGTCGGGCGGTTCACCTCGCCAGACACCATGGTCTCGCTGGTCCGCCGTGGCGTCCTGGACTTGATTGGCGCGGCCCGCCCCTCGATTGCTGACCCGTTCTTGCCGAAGAAGATTGAAGAGGGTCGAGCGGACGAGATTCGTGAGTGCATTGGCTGCAATGTCTGTGTCAGTGGCGACCACACGAGCACGCCGTTGCGCTGCACGCAAAATCCGACCATGGGCGAGGAGTGGCGGCGCGGCTGGCACCCCGAGTCGGTCAATCGTGCGTATCACCCTGGGCGGGCGCTGGTGGTCGGCGCAGGGCCCGCAGGGCTGGAGTGCGCGCGGATACTGGGCGTTCGGGGCATGGAGGTGGCGCTGGTGGACAGCTTGCGCACCCTTGGCGGACGGGTGGCGCTGGAGTCCCGGCTTCCAGGATTGGCGAGCTGGGGGCGGGTAATCGACTATCGGTTGGACGCCTTGAGTCGCCTGGCGTCGGTTGAGATTTATCGGGAGAGTCGATTGCAGGCCCAGGACATCCTGGACTTCGCCGCAGATCATGTATTTATCGCCACCGGCTCCCGCTGGCGGCGGGATGGGTTGGGACGGGCCCTGCGTCGCCCGTTACCGGGCCTGGAAAGCCTGCCCGTCATCACGCCGGATGATCTGATGGCCGGTGTCCTGCCGGCTTCACCGGTGCTGCTGTTCGATGACGATCACTATTACATGGGCAGCGTATTGGCTGAGCACCTGGTGGCGCGGGGCGTGCAAGTGATATTCGTCACCCCGGCGGCGGATGTGGCGGCCTGGACCCACAACACCCTTGAGCAACACCGCATCCAGCGCCGCCTGCTGGAGCTGAACGTTACGATCGTCCCGTCCCATACGTTGGTCAGGTGTATGCCTGAAGGCCTTGTCGCAGGGTGCGTCTACACCGAGCGGACACGCTTCATTCCCGCCGCTTCCTTGCTGTTGGTCACTTCCCGCGAACCCGAGCAGGCGTTGTATCAGGCGTTGAACAGCGCACCCGAACAGGTGCGCGCGGCCGGGATCGGCACGCTGACGTTGATCGGCGATTGCGTGGCGCCCGGCACGATTGCTGCTGCGGTGTATTCGGGGCATCGAATGGCACGGGAGTTTGATGCACCCGTTGATTCTTTATTGGTCCGGCGAGAGATTCCGCTTATCGAGGTGTAGTCAGTCTCGCTGTTTATTTAATAACGAGGAATACAATAATGAAAAAACAATCCTGATGTTATTCGCTGTTCTTTTATTAAACACCCCACTGTTTGCCAATGACTATGCCGTCATCCGTTTTGGTGTTGATCCCAATTACGCGCCTTTTGCCTATAAAGATAACAAAGGCACGTTGACGGGGTTCGAAGTTGATATCGGTAACGCCCTCTGCACTCAGTTGCGTGTTCGCTGCCAATGGGTTGAAAGTGATTTTGACGGGCTGATTCCCAGTCTGAATGCCGGCAAGATCGACGCCATCCTCGCCTCAGTGACGGTCACCGCCGCACGAGAAAAAGTGATTGATTTCTCCTCGGAGGTATTTTCCAGCCCCACCGCCATGGTGCTCCGCCCCGGCGCTGAGCTGGCCAAGGGTACGGCTGTTGGCTATCTGCAAGGCAGTACCCAGGAAGTCTATGCCCGCCAAGTGCTCGCCGGGCAGGGCATAAAGATCGTGGCTTATGCCGATCAGGAACAGGTGTATGCCGATCTCGTGGCAGGGCGGCTGCAAGCCTCATTGCAGGATGCACAGCAAGCGCAAAGCGGATTTATGCGCACAGCCCAGGGTGCGGGGTTCGTCCTCGGGCCGCCGATCGAAAGTGCATTGATGCCCTCCAAAAGCGCCATCGGCATCGCCAAGGGCAATCATGCCCTGAAAGCCCTGCTTGATAAGGGCCTCGCGGCACTGCACGCCGAGGGTACCTACGCTCGGCTGCAAGACCAGTATTTTCCGGGTGTGAACATGTTCAGCGGTCAATGACCGTCCTTCAATGGCGAGCGAGAGCGCAAACATGTTGCCCACCTTCACTCAATTCACCTCGACCCTGGACAGTTTTGCGCCACTCTTGTTGGGCGGTGTCTGGGTCACGCTGCAACTGGCGCTACTGTCACTGCTGCTGGGGCTGGCGTTCGGCCTGCTCGGTGCTGGCGCCAAGTTGTCCAGGGTCAGGGCCTGGCGCCTCTGCGCACAGCTCTACACCACTCTGATTCGCGGGGTGCCCGACCTGCTGTTGATGCTGTTGATTTTCTATGGGGTGCAAACCGGTTTGAGTCGTCTGACGCAGGAACTGGGCATGGCCTACATCGAAATCGACCCATTCAGCGCAGGCGTACTCACCTTGGGGTTTATCTACGGCGCCTATTTCACCGAAACCTTTCGTGGTGCCCTGCTGGCTGTACCTCGCGGCCAGTTCCAGGCCGCCAAGGCCTTGGGCATGACCTTCAGTCAGGGCTTCGTACACGTGATATTCCCGCAAATGATGCGGTTCGCCCTTCCGGGGCTGGGCAATAACTGGATGGTTTTACTCAAGGCGACTGCGCTGGTGTCGATCATTGGCTTGGCGGATTTGGTCAAGGTCGCCCAGGTAGCGGGCAAAAGTAGCCAGCAGTTATTGGCCTTTTTGCTGATGGCCGCATTGATCTACCTGTTGCTCAGCAGCGTTTCAAACCTTGCCTTGCGCTGGCTGGCGCGTCGTTACGGCGTCGGTGCGCAGGAGTCGTCACCATGATCGAGTTGATCCAGGAATACTGGCGGCCGTTCATCTATTCCGACGGTCAACAACTTACCGGCCTGGCCATGACCCTATGGCTGACCAGTGCCTCGCTGTGTCTTGGCCTACTGCTGGCACTGCCCTTGTCCATCGCCAGGGTGTCATCCAGATGCTGGCTGCGTTGGCCGGTGCAATGCTTCACCTACCTGTTTCGCGGCACGCCGCTGTATATCCAGTTGCTGATCTTTTATACCGGGATCTACAGCATTGCCGCCGTGCGTGAACAGCCCGTGCTGGATGCGTTTTTCCGTGAGGCGCTGAACTGTACGCTGTTGGCATTTGCCCTGAATACCGGCGCCTACACCACGGAAATTCTCGCGGGCGCCATTCGGGCGATGCCTCGTGGTGAAGTCGAAGCCGCCCGATCCCTGGGGTTCGGCGGCTGGAAGCTGTATGTCCACCTGATCATGCCGTCCGCATTGCGCCGCTCATTGCCCTACTACAGCAATGAGGTGATTTTCATGTTGCATTCCACCACGTTGGCGTTCACCGCCACGGTGCCGGATATCCTGAAAGTGGCACGGGATGCCAACGCCGCAACCTTCCTGACCTTTGAATCATTCGGCTTCGCAGCGGCCCTTTACCTGTGCATTACCTTTGCCTTGGTAGGTTTGTTTCGCCTGGCTGAACGGCGCTGGCTGCGTTTTCTGGATGCGGCCCGATAGGAGATCGAAATGCAGACCCACGTGCATGAGTTGTTGGAGGTCGTACCGGGGACGACGCGACAGATTCGCAGTTTTCATTACGGCCCGGCCAGTGCAGCCGGCAAGGTTTATATCCAGGCGTCCCTGCACGCCGATGAACTGCCGGGCATGCTGGTCTTATGGCATCTGAAGCAGCGGCTGGCGCACCTGGAGGCAGCAGGGTTGATGCGTTGGTCGGTTGTGGTGGTGCCGGTGGCCAATCCGCTGGGGTTGGAGCAAGTGTTGATGGATGTGCCCCAGGGGCGCTTCGATAACGACAGTCGGGAAAACTTCAATCGTTTCTTCCTCGACGTCAGCCAGCAGGTCGGTGATCGCGTCGAAGCCCTGTTGGCGGATGAACCGGGCGCCAATCTGCAACTGATCCGTGGCGCCTTGCTGCAAACACTGACCAGCCAGGAGCCGGCGACACAGTTGCAATCCATGCGCTTGACCCTGCAAACGCTGGCCTGCGATGCCGATATTGTGCTGGACCTTCATTGCGATTTCGAGGCCGTGCAGCATTTGTATTTGTCGCCGGATTTCTGGTTGCACGTGGAGCCTTTGGCCCGTTACCTGGGAGCCAGGGCGTGTTTTTTGGCCAAAGAGGCCGGCGGGCAATCGTTCGATGAGTGTTTTACGTTGTTCTGGGCGCACATGCAGGCGCGTTTTCCCGGGCGCTTTTCGGCACCGGGGTTTGCTGTGACTGTAGAGCTGCGGGGTGTTGCCGATGTGGATCACGGACTGGCGCGTCAGGATTGCCAGGCGTTGATCGACTACTTGATTCAACGGGGAGCCATTGACGGCCAGGCACCACCGCTACCGCCATTACTGAATGCGCCAACGCCGTTGGCGGGAGTAGAGCCGGTGGTGAGCCCAGTGGGAGGCTTGATTGTGTTTTGCGCGAAGGTGGGGGATTACCTGGCGGCCGGGCAAATCCTCGCCGAAGTCATCGATCCGATCACTGATCGGGTGACACCGGTTGCTTGCACCCGAGAAGGGCTTTTGTATGTTCGATCAGTGCGGCGAATGGCGAGTGCCGGTATGACGATTGCCCATGTGGCTGGCCCGAAGGCGCATCGACAGGGTTATCTGTTATCACCTTGAAGGATCCGGCAGCGGCGAAAACGGCGAGCTGCCATCTGCGCTCTGCAGTTCCTGCAGGTAGTTGCGGAAAATCTGTCCCAGCACTTGGGTAGCCACTTCCAGTTCGTCGCGCTGCATGTGTTCGGCCACTTCGTCGGCCGTGTCCAGTGCATCTTCGGCGCCGTTCACCGCTGCCATTTTCAGCACGATGTACGCCTGGACGTTATTGGCCGGTACGCCTTCGCCGTGGAAAAACATGGTGCCCAGCTGGAATTGCGCCTGGGCGTGGCCCTGCAACGAGGCTTTCTCGAAGTAGCTCAAGGCCTTGTTGAGGTCGCGTGCGGGGTTTTTACTGTCGTAGAAGTACTCGCCCAACTCGTATTGCGCCTGCGCATCCCCGCCATCGGCCTGTTTCTGGCACGCGCTCAGGGCCTCGGCCTGGCTTTCCGGCTGGGTATTGAGGGTGCAACGACCCATCGCTGGGATTAACAACGAGTTGCCGCCTGCCTGGGCATACGCCAGCAGCGGCTGAAGGAGCAACAGGCAGCCCAGAACCAGGGTGCGGCCGGTGCGTTTCATGGGAATCGACTTACCTCTGACGGGGCGCGGGACCCACGGGGGGATCCAATAAGCGCGCATTATGAAATAAGCAGGCACCTGCTTACAAAGTCTTTACTCGTTTTTCTGCTGCGTGGGCAAGTTATCTGCCGGATTGCAGGTGAATTCTCGAAAAAAGACGGAAATGCCTGTAAGCAAAGTAGCAAATCTGACGCCGCCAGGGGCGGCGCCTGATTTTTGATCCGCTTATTTCAAGGCGGCGAAGGCGCGTTCGGCAGCATCGAGGGTCAGTTTCAGCTCGGCATCGCCATGGGCGATCGAGGTGAAGCCGGCCTCAAAGGCGCTCGGTGCCAGGTACACGCCACCTTCCAGCATCAGATGGAAGAAGCGCTTGAACAGGTCGGCATCGCTGCCCATCACATCGTCGAAGGTGACGATGTCGTCGGCGCCGCTGAAGTACAGGCCGAACATGCCGCCCGCCTGGGTGGTCACGAACGGAATGCCGGCGGCATCGGCGCGCTGTTGCAGGCCGTCCAGCAGGCGAGTGGTGTAGTCGGTCAGCTCGGCGTGGAAGCCCGGGCGGCTGATCAGGCGCAGGGTGGTCAGGCCGGCGGCCATGGCCAGCGGGTTACCCGACAGGGTGCCTGCCTGGTACACCGGGC
This sequence comes from Pseudomonas sp. G5001, assembly GCF_013385475.1. NCBI lineage: Bacteria > Pseudomonadati > Pseudomonadota > Gammaproteobacteria > Pseudomonadales > Pseudomonadaceae > Pseudomonas > Pseudomonas sp. G5001. The sequence goes on along the minus strand of NZ_JACAPZ010000001.1, from coordinate 55,916 downwards.
CCAGCGGCGCGATGTGTTGCATGATTTCGCGCTTGCCGCCGAAGCAGCCCACCGGCATGCCGCCGCCGATGATCTTGCCGAAGGTGCTCAGGTCCGGCGTGACGCCGTAGTAAGCCTGGGCGCCGCCGAGGGCAACGCGGAAGCCGGTCATCACTTCATCAAAAATCAGCACTACGCCGTGCTTGTCGCACTGTTCCCGCAGGCCTTCCAGGAAGCCCGGCGCCGGCGGCACGCAGTTCATGTTGCCGGCCACCGGCTCGACGATGATGCACGCCACTTCCTGGCCGACTTCGCTGAGCATCTGCTCGACGGCAGCGATGTCGTTGAACGGCAGGGTCAGGGTGTGTTTGGCGAACGCGGCCGGCACCCCGGCGGAGCTCGGTACGCCCTGGGTCAGCGCACCGGAACCGGCCTTGACCAGCAGGCTGTCGGAGTGGCCGTGGTAGCAGCCTTCGAACTTGATGATGCTGTCGCGGCCGGTAAACCCACGGGCCAGGCGAATCGCGCTCATGGTGGCTTCGGTGCCGGAGCTGACCATCCGCACCATCTCCATGGAGGGCACGATGGAGCACACCAGGTCAGCCATCTCGGTTTCCATGGCGGTCGGTGCGCCATAGGACAGGCCGTGTTGCAGCTGCTGGCGCACCGCGTCCAGTACTTCCGGATGGCTGTGGCCGAGGATCATCGGGCCCCACGAACCCACGTAGTCGACGTAGCGCTTGTCATCTTCGTCGGTGACGTAGGCGCCTTCGGCATGCTTGAAGAACAGTGGGGTGCCGCCAACGCTCTTGAACGCTCGCACGGGAGAGTTCACACCGCCGGGGATGTGTTTCTGGGCATTGGCAAACAGGGTTTCGGAACGGGACATGATCGTGTTCTCTGAATTCAAGATTTTAGAAGATCGTTGAAAGCGCGGGCGCGGCGCGTGACTTCCTGGGGGCTGTCGGCACCAAACAGGCCGTGGACCACTGCCAGCAAGTCGGCACCGTGGGCCACCAGCGGCTCGGCGTTTTCCAGGGTGATGCCGCCGATCACGCAGATCGGCAGGTGCAACCGCGCGCGGGCCTGGGCCAGCAGTTCAACGGTGGCTGCCGGCGCGCCGGGCTTGGTGTTGGAATTGAAGAAGCGGCCGAAGGCTACATAACTGGCACCTTCGCGGGCAGCCTGCTCGGCCAGTTCGATCTGGCTGTGGCAGGTGGAGCCGATGATCGCCTTGGAACCGAGCAGCGCACGGGCCGGGGTCAGCGGGCCGTCGGTCTGGCCCAGATGCACGCCGACGCCGAGGCGTGCGGCCAGTTCGGCGTCATCGTTGATGATCAGTTGGGTCTTGTAGCGCGAGCACAGCTCCCGCAGTTTTTCGGCTTCCCGCAGGCGGCGCGCTTCGTCGCTGCTTTTATCGCGGTATTGCAGCAGGGTCACGCCACCGTCCAACGCCGCTTCGACGTAGGCCAGGAACTTGCCGGCCAACAGTTGGCTGTCGGTAATGGCATAAAGGCCACGTAGTTTCATCGGGCAGGCCTCTTGGTGTTACGAGCAGAAATCCAACGGCAGACGACGAGGCACGAATTGCCCCTGGCCGAGTTGTTCAGCGTCACGCAGGGTGCGCCAAGTGTAGTTGAGGGCCGATTGCACCGCGCTGACCAACCCTTCGCCTTGTGCCAACCGACCGGCCAGCGCGCTGGCCAGGGTGCAGCCCGAACCGTGGTAGCTGCCGGGCAGGCGCTGGCAGGTAAAGGTCTGGTGCGTGCCGTCGCGGCTGTAGAGGCGGTTGTGCACTTCGTGCTCGTCGCCATGGCCGCCGGTGATCAGCAGGTGCTTGATGAACGGCAGCAGTTTCGCTGCGCATTCGTCCGCCGTGCCCTCGGGCAATTCGGCGAGGATGCGTGCTTCAGGCAGGTTGGGGGTGGCGATCATCGACAGCGGCAACAGCCGCTCGCGCATGGCGTAGCCGACCTCGTCCTTGCCCAGGCTGCCGCCGCCGCCGGCACGCAGCACCGGGTCGCAGACCACCGGCAAATGCGGGTGCGCCTTGAGCAGTTCGACCACGGTGTCGACCATCTCCAGGGAACCGAGCATGCCCAGTTTCACCGCGGCCACTTCGGAGTCACCGAGCACGGCGTTGGCCTGGGCCAGCACCCACTCGCGATCCAGCACGCGGAAATCGCTGACGTTGACGGTGTTCTGCACAGTCAGCGCGGTGACGGCCGGGGCCGCATGACAGCCCTGGGCGAGCAGGGCTTCGATATCTGCCTGCAAGCCGGCGCCACCACTGGGATCATGGCCGGAGAGACAGAGGACAACGGGGCGAGAGCTGTAGATATTCATGGTGCGCGAGCTTACCACCAAACGCTTTTTGGGTGGCTGTCGGGCGATGGTTGAATTTTTAGCGGAGGCGAAGGTGGAGATGGCTGTTTGCTATCATCGTGAAATGCAGGTCAAATGCCCTGTAATGCCCGCTCTAGAGCCTTTCAAAAAATTATTTCAATGGTGTCTTTTGGCCTGTAATGGCTATGCTAGAGTGGATTCAAACCAATAACTGTATCGCCGGTTTACGTCTGCTCAAAAGGAATGGAGGCTTTTGACATAACCGGACAGGTCACGCTGGGGCTCTATGCGCTATTTGCTGATGTTACTGTTGACCGGGCTGCCGATGCTGGCCGGCGCAGTCGAGTTCAACGAGACCACCACGCGGTTGCCCCTGGGCCAAGTGATGCAAGTCCTTGAGGACCCCAGTGGCGCCCTGACCATTGGCGATATCAGCTCGCCGGTCCTCGCCAGTCGTTTCAAGACCCACGACAAAGCCACATTGAATGCCGGCTATTCGCGCTCGGTGTTCTGGCTCAAGGTCGATTTGCATTACCGCGCACAGCGCCCGGATGCCCCGCGCCGCTGGCTGCTGGAACTGGCTTACCCGCCGCTGAACCAACTGGAGCTGTACGAGCCTGACAGTGTCGGCAACTATCGACTGGTGTCGCGCACCGGCAGCATCCTGCCGTTTTCCAGCCGCGAAATCCGCCAGAGCAACTACCTGTTCAAGCTCGACTTCGTCCCTGGCCAGCAGGAAACCCTGTACCTGCGCCTGCAAAGCCAGGGCTCGATCCAGGCACCGCTGACCCTCTGGTCCACCACCGCGTACCTCGAAGAACAGCCATTGCGCCTGTACGTGCTGGGTGTGATCTACGGCGTGTTGCTCGGCATGCTGATCTACAACCTGTTCATCTACCTGAGCGTGCGCGACACCAGCTACCTCTATTACATCCTCTATATCGCCTCGTTCGGCCTGTATCAGCTGTCGGTGAACGGCGTGGCCGTGCAGTATTTCTGGCCGAATAACCCGTGGTGGGCGAACGCGGCGGTGCCCTTCCTGATCGGTTCGGCGGCGCTGTTCGGCAGCCTCTTTGCCCGCAGTTTCCTGCACACCGCGCTTTACAGTCGCTGGATCAACCGGCTGTTGCTGGCCCTGGCGGTCAGCGGCGGGGTGGTGATGGTGCTGGCATTGTTCACCAGTTATGCGCTGGCGCTACGCCTGGCCACCGCCCTGGCGCTGGTCTTTACCGTGACCATCTTCGTCGCGGCCATCAAGGCCTGGTATTGCGGCCAGCGCATGGCGCGCTACTTCATCATCGCCTGGACCGCGTTCCTGCTGGGCGGTGTAGTCAATACGATGATGGTGCTGGGCTACCTGCCCAATGTGTTCCTCACGATGTACGCCAGCCAGATCGGCTCGGCACTGGAAGTGGCCTTGCTGTCCCTGGCGCTGGCCGACCGGATCAATTCGATGCGCGAGCAACAGGCGCAAATCCTGTTCGACGCCAGCCAGAAACTCGAAGTGCTCAACACGCAACTGGCCCACAGCAACCAGCTCAAGGATGAATTCCTCGCCACCTTGACCCACGAGCTGCGCACGCCGATGAACGGTGTGATCGGCTCCCTGGAATTGATGCAGACCGAGCCGCTGCCAGGCGACCTCGCGCAGTACCATCAAACCGCCTCCGGTGCGGCCCGCGAGATGATGCGCATGGTCAACGGCATCCTCACCCTCACCGAATTGCAGGCCGGGCGCCTCAGCCCGCAACCCCAAGTGTTCAGCCTGCGTGGGCTGCTCGACACCTTGCGCCAGCAGTTCGCGGCCAGCGCCCAGAACAAAGGGTTGGCGTTCTCCATTGATCTGGCAGAAGACCTGCCGGACCGCATCAACGGTGATCCCGGCAAGCTGGCGCAGTGCCTGGATTGCCTGTTGGACAATGCCTTCAAGTTCACCCACGAGGGCTCGGTGCGTGTGCGGGTGGTCGGTGTGCCCCAGGCGGACGGAACGCTGCGCCTGACCTTCATTGTCACTGACACCGGCATCGGCTTCGCCTACCTCGATGAGGCGACCCTGTATCAGCGCTTCTTCCAGCTCGATGGCTCGACCACTCGTCAATACGGCGGCATGGGCATCGGCCTGGCGATCTGCCGGCAATTGATCGAGTTGCTCGGTGGGCGCCTCACCCACAATTCCGAGCCGCGGCGCGGCAGTCGCTTCCAGCTGGAACTTGCAGTCAGCCCCGTCCAGCCAGAACCGGCTGCCGTGCGGCGAGTACCGCAGGCGCAACGCACGCCGCAGGAGTGCACGGTGCTGCTGGTGGACGACAACAGCGTGGCGCAACTGGTGGTGCGCGGCATGTTGCTCAAGCTCGGTTATCGGGTGAAAACCGTCGACAATGGGCCGGCCGCCCTGGCGTTGCTGCAGAGCCAAACCTTCGACGCAGTGTTGCTGGATGTGCCCGAGGGCGGCTTTTCGCTGTGCTGCCAGATCCGTGCGTTGCCCGGCTGTGGTGAGCTGCCGGTGATCGCCTTGAGCACCTCGTTACAAGCCCCGGAACGCGAGCGCTGCCACGGCGTGGGTATCACCGACCGAGTGGCCAAGCCGGTACGTTTCGAGGCCCTGCAACGGGTGCTGCAACTGCGGTTGTTGCATATGGTTGAGGGTGAAAGCGCCGCAAATTAGGCGTTTATGCCACTTTTTTAACCCGGGTGACGGTGCTTAACTGAAATTCAGGCCTCAATGAACGTGGCCTTTTTTCAGGAGGCCCGTCATGCACCTGCACCAGTTCGCCGAAACCCACGACGTCACCAACCAGCCACCGTCCCTGGACGGCACCAACCTGTACCGTATCGACTTGCCGCTGCAAGACTGGTCCCGGCGCTTCGGCGCCGGCTGGGCCGAGCAGCGCATCGACATCTATGGTGCGCTGGCGGGCGGGCCGCTGATGGAAGCCGGGTTCCTGGCCAACCAGAACAAACCGGTGTTCAACAGCCATGACCGGTTTGGCCATCGCATCGACCTGGTGGAGTTTCATCCGGCCTACCACGAGCTGATGCGCACCGCCGTCGAACACGGCCTGCCGTCGTTGCCGTGGGCCCATCCGCAATCCGGCGCCCATGTGGCCCGCGCGGCGATGACCTACCTGCACAGCCAGGCCGAAGCCGGCACCGGCTGCCCGCTGACCATGACGTTCGCCTGCGTCCCGGCCCTGCGCCTGCAGCCAGACCTGGCTGAAACCTGGCTGCCGAAAATCCTCGCCACCGAATACGACCCGCGCAACGTCGGCATCGCCCACAAGGCCGGCGCCACCATCGGCATGGCCATGACCGAGAAACAGGGTGGCACCGACGTGCGCGCCAACACCACCCGCGCTTACCCGGTGGGCGCTGGCGGCCCGGGCCAGGCGTATGAGCTGGTGGGGCACAAGTGGTTCTGCTCCGCGCCGATGTGCGATGGCTTCCTCACCCTGGCCCAGACCGACAAGGGCCTGACCTGTTTCCTGCTGCCCCGGCACCGCCCGGATGACACCCGCAACGAGTTCTACATCCAGCGCCTGAAAAACAAGCTCGGCAACTGCTCCAACGCTTCCAGCGAAGTGGAGTTTCGTGGCGCGCTGGCCTGGATGATCGGCGAAGAAGGGCGCGGCGTACCGACCATCATCGAGATGGTGGCGATGACCCGCTTCGATTGCATGGTCGGCTCCAGCGCCCTGATGCGCCAGGCGCTGACCCAGGCCAGCCATCATTGCGCTCACCGCCTGGTAGGTGGCCGGGTGCTCAGCGAGCAACCGTTGATGCAGAACGTACTGGCCGACCTGGCCCTGGAAAGCGAGGCGTCCCTGGCCTTGAGCATGCGCATGGGGCGCGCGCTGGACCATCTGGATAACGAACAGGAGGCCAAATTCGCCCGGCTGGTGACGGCGGTGGGCAAGTACTGGATCTGCAAGCGCGCGCCCGCGATGATCAACGAAGCCGCCGAGTGCATGGGCGGTGCGGGGTATGTCGAGGACAGTATCCTGCCGCGCTTGTACCGTGAGGCGCCGGTCAACTCGACGTGGGAAGGTTCCGGCAATGTGCAGTGCCTGGATGTGCTGCGGGCCCTGTCCAAAGAACCGGGCGTATTGGAGGCGCTGTTTGTCGAGCTGGGGGATGGTCATGGCCACAAGCACCTGGCGCGGCATATCGAGCAGTTGAAGTCGGCGTTCATGGACACCCAGGACATCCAATACCGTGCCCGGCAATTGACCGAGGACATTGCGGTGGCGTTGCAGGCCAAGCTGCTGCTGGAGGCGGGCAATGCCAGTGTGAGTGATGGCTTTATCGCCAGCCGACTGGGCGAGTCGTCGGGCCGGGTCTATGGCACCTTGCCGCGCGGTGTGGATGTGGAGGCCATCGTCGCCCGGTCGACACCTCAAATCCTCTGAATGAATGCGGGCAAAAATGTGGGAGCGGGCTTGCTCGCGAAGGCGGTGGATCAGCCAATACATGTGCTGACTGACCTAGCGCTTTCGCGAGCAAGTCGAATCGTCGCACCGCCGCTCCCACATTATTGATCGCATTCCAATTCCGGTGTTCCAGTGCGCCAGGGATACAGGCAAGATGAAGGCCTGCAAGTCAGAACACAGGATGCTTACCGTGACCGAAGCTTTTGTTGTCGTTCAAACCGCCGAAGAAGCCGTGGATCGGCTGGCGGCTCTCCATGAGCGTGCTACCGGCGCGCTCAATCAAGCCCTCAAGCGCTACCTCAAAGACCGCGTCGAACCCGACGCTGAACAACGTGCGATGTTTCGCTACCCGGAACTGCGCCTGACCTACCTGGTGCAGGGCGAAGTCCCACAGACCACCCGGGCGTATGCCAAGGTTCAGTTGCCGGGGACCTACAGCGTCACCGTCACCCATCCGTCGGCCTTCCGCAAATACCTGCTGGAGCAACTGGTGCCGTTGATGCACGACTTCACCGTGACGGTGGAAGTGGGCGTCAGCCAGCAGAACATTCCCTACCCGTACGTGGTGGAGCAGGGTGACGAACTGGCCGGCTCCGGTGTAACTGCCGCCACGCTGGCGCGGGTGTTCCCGAGTACCGACCTGTCTGCCGCCACCGATGGCATCGCCGACGGCCTATACGACTGGGAAAACACCGACCCGCTGCCATTGGCGTTGTTCGATGCCGCCCGCGTCGACTTCTCCCTGCGCCGGCTGGTGCACTACACCGGCAGCGACTGGCGCCATGTGCAGCCGTGGATTTTGCTGACCAACTACCACCGCTACGTTGACCAGTTCATCGTGCATGGCCTGGAACAGTTGCGCAGCGACCCGCGCTTTATCCGCATGGTGCTGCCGGGCAATGTGATCATCGACAAGAGCATGGACCACGGCGAAGCGTCTGCCATTGCTGCCGGCGTGGTCTGGCACCGCTACCAGATGCCGGCCTACCACTTGCAGGCCAGCGACGGCCATGGTGTGACCCTGGTGAACATCGGCGTCGGCCCGTCCAATGCCAAGAACATCACCGACCACCTCGCCGTATTGCGTCCGCATTGCTGGCTGATGATTGGTCACTGCGGCGGGCTGCGCCAATCCCAGACCATCGGTGACTATGTGCTGGCTCACGCCTACATGCGTCGCGACGGGATTCTCGACCGGGTAGTGCCGCCGAACATTCCGATCCCGGCCCTGGCCGAAGTGCAGATGGCCTTGCAGCAAGCCGCGGCCAACGTCACCGGCGAGAAAGGCGAAGAGCTGAAAAAACGCCTGCGCACCGGCACCGTGCTGACCTACGACGACCGCAACTGGGAGCTGCGCTGGGCCCAGGAGCGTCCGCTGATCAACCTGTCCCGCGCCGTGGCCGTGGATATGGAAAGCGGCACCATCGCCGCCCAGGGCTACCGCCTGCGGGTGCCGTACGGCACGTTGCTGTGTGTGTCGGATAAACCGCTGCACAGCGAGATCAAGCTGCCGGGATCGGCCAACGCGTTCTATGAGCGTGCGGTCAGCCAGCACTTGAAGATCGGCATCGAGGCGGTGGATCTGTTGCGCACCGAACTCAACTCGCTGCACTCGCGCAAACTGCGCAGCTTCGACGAGCCGCCGTTCCGCTAAACGGTTGGGATGGTTATTTAACGGTCAGGCCACTAGCATTGTCGGTCCTGACCGTTAGATGTTCCTTTGCCATGTCCCGTCCTGCCCGTCCTGTTTCCCGCCGCCCCGGTGTGAAAAGTCCGCAAACCTCGTCAGCCCCGCGTCGTGTCGCCAAGGCGCCACCGGCCGATCCCAAGTTGATCCTGTTCAATAAACCCTTCGATGTGCTGACCCAGTTCAGCGATGAAGGCGGGCGGGCGACCCTCAAGGATTTCATCGACATCCCCGGCATTTACCCGGCCGGGCGCCTGGACCGTGACAGTGAAGGCCTGTTGCTGCTGACCAACGACGGCCAATTGCAGGCGCGCATCGCGGACCCCAAGCACAAGCTGGCGAAAACCTATTGGGTGCAGGTGGAAGGCGAACCGACCGAGGAACAGCTGCAACGCCTGCGCGACGGTGTGGAGCTCAACGACGGCATGACCCTGCCCGCCGAAGCCCGGCAACTGGACGAGCCACAACTATGGCCACGTAACCCGCCGGTGCGGTTTCGCAAAAGCGTGCCGACCCATTGGCTGGAGTTGGTGATTCGTGAAGGGCGTAACCGCCAGGTGCGGCGCATGACGGCCGCCGTAGGCTTGCCGACGTTGCGTCTGGTGCGGGTGCGGATTGGTGACTGGTCAATCGACGGCCTGGACCAAGGCCAATGGAAAGAAGTGCCGGCGCGCTTATAAGGCGCCGGACTCGATCAGGCCGATCACCACGCTCTTGATGATGAACGCGGCAACGCCCAGGCCCAGCACGAAGAACAGGATCATCGAGCCAAAGCGCCCGGCCTTGGATTTCTTCGCCAGGTCCCAGACGATAAAGCCCATGAAAATGATCAGGATGCTGACCAGGCCGGTCATCATCCATTCTTCAAACACGGCGGGATCAATCGAGTTCATCGGGTCGTTTCCGGCTGGGGCAGGGCGCCGATTATACGCCAGGGCAATCGGCGCGACATTGACCTGCGTCGGTCTGCCGCAGACTTACCACCCTGCGGGAACACAGTCAAAATGTGGGAGCGGGCTTGCTCGCGAATGCGGTGGATCAGTCAGCACATTCGGTGCCTGGCACACCGCATTCGCGAGCAAGCCCGCTCCCACATTTGTTCCGCGCTGGTCTTAAGTGCGCAGGTGGGTCAGCGGCAGCTCGGTGCTGTTGAGCACCTGGTTCAGCACAAAGCTTGAACGCACGCTGGTGACGCCTTCGATGCGGGTCAGGTGGCCCAGCAGCAGCTTCTGGTAGTGATCCATGTCTGGCACCACCACTTTCAGCTGATAGTCGGCGTCCATCCCGGTCACCAGGCTGCATTCCAGCACTTGCGGCAAGGTGCGGATGGCCGCTTCGAAGTTCTCGAAACGTTCGGGGGTGTGTCGGTCCATGCCGATCAGCACGTAGGCCGTGAGACTCAGGCCGAGCATCTTGCGGTCGAGCAAGGCGACCTGGCGGGCGATGTAGCCGTCGTCTTCGAGTTGCTTGACCCGGCGTGAGCACGGCGAAGGCGACAGGCCGATGCGCTCGGCCAACTCCTGGTTGGAGATCCTCGCGTCGCGCTGCAATTCCGCCAAAATACTCAGGTCGTATCGGTCAAGTTTGCTCATGGGGCTGGCCTTTGTCGTAACTATTGCGGTGAATTATCTATCCAGGGTTAAAAATTGCGCAAGCACTGTTTATTGACGCAATCTTCGCAATCATCTGCCCGAGGCCGAGGCGTAGAGTTATCAACAGAATCACTGCCCGGACATACAGTCCACTGCAGCCCGCCAATAAGGCCGGCTGCGGCCGCCAACCCCACAGGGTTGCCCCGGCCCCCGGGCTGCACACTGTCCACAAGACGGCGTGAGGTGAGCCAACGTCAAAAGCGTTGAGCCAGGACGAAGTTCTCAAGGGGCGACCGACGGGTCGCCCCTTTTTATTGCCTGCGAAAATACTTCTCGTGACTGATAACCTCTCGCAGAACCGGGCCCCGGTTTACCAGTCTTACGTGTAGGCCCTAATCCGCAGTGAGGAATAGCATGAAGCGCATCTGGCGTTTGGCAGGTGTTGGTTTGCTGATGATGAGCGTTGGTGCGCAAGTGATGGCCGACGACCCGCCACGCCAGGAAGGCGGTGGTCAGCATGAAAGAGGCCCGGAAGGGCATCCAGGCAATAATCAGCCTCGGCCGCAGAACAACCAACCGCGACCACAAAATAATCAACCGCGTCCTGAAGCCCCTCGGCCCGAGAACAATCAGCCGCGTCCGCAGAATCAGCATTTCGAAAACAATCAGCCACGGCCGCAGAACCAGAATGTCGAGCGCCCGAATGGGGGTGGCCAGTGGCAAGGTCGTCCACAAGGCAACCAGCAGCAACCGCCGCACCCGGCGCCGCAGCCGGCCAATAACCTGCCGATCCAGGGTCGCCCGGATACCGTGCGCCAGACCCAGGAACCGCGTCAGGGCAATTACCAGGACATCCCGCGTCGCAACGACGGCAACCAGCATTGGCAGGCCGGCAATGGCGGCCAGGGTGGCCCGGGCCGGCCCGGCTTCAACGGGGGTAACGGCGGTGGCAATAACCACCCCAACGATCACCGCTGGCCAGGTCGCCCCGACGGGCACGGCAATGGCTGGGGGCCCGGCCCGCAATACCGTCCGGGTTATATCGTCGATCGCTTCCCCGACCGCAATTACCGCGTGCCGTATCGCGGCCAGGACTACTTCTTCTCGGGTGGCTACTGGTATCGCCCACAAGGCCCGCGCTATGTCGTCGTGACGCCGCCTTACGGGATTCGCGTGCAATACCTGCCCGACTACGCGCGGGAAGTGTGGGTGGGCAGTGCGCTGTTCTTCCTCGCCGCCGGTGCCTATTACACCTACGAAGAAAGCAGCCAGCAGTACGTTGTGGTGCAGCCGCCACCCGCCGCGCCAGCGCCGCAACCCGTGCCCCAGGGCAATGGTTATGACGTGGTGGCTTACCCGGCCAACGGCCAGTCACCGGCGCAGGTCCAGCAGGACGGTTACGACTGCTATCGCTGGGCGGTGCAGCAAAGTGGCTTTGACCCAAGGACCGTCACCTACGCCCCCGACCCGGCCGTGGTGCAAACCTACCGCCAGGCCCAGGGCAACTGCCTGAGCAGTCGCGGGTATCAGGTGCAGTACTAGGCCTTCGCGCCCTTGACCACTTCCTGCGGGTCGGCGTGCACCAGCACTTCGGCTCGCGGGTAGGCTTTGTGGATGGCATCGGCGGCTTGATCGCTGATGCCGTGGGCCACGGACAAACTCAATTCCCCCGGTAACTCCAGGTGCAACTGCACGAACCAGTGGCTGCCGGAAATCCGCGTGCGCAGGTCATGGGCACCCAATACACCGGGCACGCTGCACGCCAGTTCCAGCATGTGCTGGCTGACATCCGGCGGCAGTTCCTCGTCCATCAGCACCGAAAAACTTTCCCGGGCGATCTGGATGGCGCTCCACAAAATGTAGGCCGCGATGCCCAGCCCGAACCAGGCGTCCACCTGATGAAAACCAAACGCCGCCAGCACCAGCGCCACCAGGATGCTGCCGTTGAGCATCATGTCTGAGCGATAGTGCAGCGAGTCGGCGCGGATGGCGTTGGAGCCGGTTTCGCGGATCACCCGGTATTGCAGGATCAGCAGCGCCGCCGTCAACGCCAGGGACAGAACGATCACGCCAATACTCAGCCATGGCGCGCCCACAGGTTCCGGATGCTGCAAACGCTGGAACGCCTGGAAGGCGATCAACACCGCACTGCCGGCGATGAACAACGCCTGGGCCATGCCCGACAGGGATTCCGCCTTGCCGTGGCCATACCGGTGATCGTCATCGGCCGGGCGCAACGCGTAGTGCACGGCCAGCAAGTTGAGCAACGAGGTAACGCCGTCGAGCAGCGAGTCGGTCAACCCGGCGAGCATGCTCACCGAGCCGCTGAGCCACCAGGCGATGGCCTTGGTCACAATCAGCACACAGGCCACGCCGACGGAAGCGCGGGTGGCCAGGCGCAACAGCCGGGCGTGTTCGGGACTGGTGGTCATGGGGCGGGTCAGTCCTTAAGCGGCGGGTTGCAGGCCCAGGGTGGCGAGTTGTTGCACGCTGCCCTTGAACTGGATCATGCGCGGGTCGTCCAGCGGCAGATTGCGCCCGGTTTCTTTCTGGATGATGGTTTGCAGCTTGGCGTTATCGACCTTGCCGTCGGCGCCGATGGCTTGCTGGAGTTTTTCCGGAGCTACCTGGGCGGTTTTGCCCGGCTCGAAGTAGATCGCGCCGGTGGCGAAGTCGACACCAAAGGCGATCAGGCCCGGGATCACGTAGAACAGCAGGCCGACCGCATCGAGCACGGCAATTGCCGGGTCGATCTTGCCGTCGATCTGGCCCCGGCGGTCGGGGTAGAAAATCGAGCCGCAGGCCGTCAACTGGCTCAGCAGGGTGACGGCCAGAACACCGCCGATGACACGGGAAGCAACACGCATGGGACTCTCCTTGAACATAATGAAAGTGACTATAAGCCAGTCTACAAGGCGACGATGATCAAATGTGGGAGCTGGCTTGCCTGCGATGGCGGTGGTCCAGTGTCAGGTGTGTTGGCTGAACACCGCTATCGCAGGCAAGCCCGCTCCCACCGTTGACCGCATTCCAGTCAGTACGGGGCCGTGTCGTTGAGACCACCACCGACACCCGGCAGTTCGCCGTTATACTCGCCGCTCTGCTTTGGAGCCAGTATGAATTCGTTGCCAATCGATGATGTTTTACCTGCCCTGCGTGACGCCCTGGCGACGCGCCATGAAGCCGTGCTCGAAGCACCGCCCGGCGCCGGTAAAACCACACGGGTGCCATTGGCGCTGTTGAATGAACCCTGGCTGGCCGGGCAAACCATCCTGATGCTCGAGCCCCGCCGCCTGGCCGCCCGTGCAGCGGCAGAAAGGCTGGCCAGCGAGTTGGGAGAAAAGGTCGGCGAAACCGTCGGCTACCGCATTCGCCTGGACAGTAAGGTCGGCCCCAACACCCGTATTGAAGTAGTCACCGAAGGCATCCTCACCCGTCGCCTGCAGGATGACCCGGCACTCGACGGCGTGGGTTTGTTGATCTTCGACGAGTTCCACGAACGCAGCCTGGACGCCGATCTGGCGCTGGCCCTTAGTCTCAATGGTCGAGACCTGTTTCGCGACGAGCAGCCACTGAAGATCCTGCTGATGTCCGCCACCCTGGAAGGCGAGCGCCTGGCCGGGTTGCTGGACGACGCGCCGATCCTGCGCAGCGAAGGGCGCATGTACCCGGTGCAGATGCGCTGGGGCCGGCCATTCCAGCCCGGCGAATTTATCGAGCCACGGTTGGTGCAGACCATCCTTGAAGCCCTGCATGATGAAGCCGGCAGCGTGCTGGTGTTCCTGCCGGGGCAGGCCGAGATTCGTCGGGTTAATCAGCAATTGGCTGACGCGCTGGGCGATAACCCCGATGTGCTGCTATGCCCGCTGCACGGCGAACTGGACCTGGCCGCCCAGCGCGCCGCCATCGACCCGGCGCCCGCCGGCAAGCGCAAAGTGGTGCTGGCCACCAACATTGCCGAGACCAGCCTGACCATCAACGGCGTGCGCGTGGTGATCGACGCCGGGTTGGCGCGGGTCCCGCGTTTCGACCCGGGCAGCGGCATGACCCGTCTCGAAACCCAGCGCATCTCCCGCGCCAGCGCCACCCAGCGTGCCGGCCGGGCAGGGCGACTGGAGTCGGGGGTGTGTTATCGGTTGTGGTCCGAGGACCAGCATGAAGGGCTGGCGGCGTATTCCAGCGCGGAAATTCTCTCGGCGGATCTTTCCGGTTTGGCCCTGCAATTGGGTCGCTGGGGCGTGGCGCCTACTCAGTTGGTATGGCTCGACGTTCCGCCCACCGCGGCTTATGCACAGGCCCAGGATTTGCTCGAGCGCCTCGGAGCGTTGAGCGATACCAAGCTGACCGCCCACGGCCAGAAAATGGCCGGGTTGCCGGCGCACCCGCGAATCGCTCATTTGCTGCTGCGTGGTCAGGATCTGGGCCTGGCGAGCATGGCCTGTGACGTGGCGGCACTGTTGGGTGAGCGCGATATCCTGCGTGGTGCCGGTGCGGATTTGCACAGCCGCCTGGCCCTGTTATCCGGTGAAGAAAAGGCCCGTGGCACCCAGGGCGGCGTGCAGCGTGCCCGGCAACTGGCGCGGCAATACCGTGGCTATTTAAGAGGCAAGGCAGAGCAGCCGGTGGCTGATCCCGATCATCCGCGCTGGCTCGGCGCGTTGCTGGCGCTGGCCTACCCGGACCGCGTCGCCCAGCAACGGCGGGCGGGCGGTGCCGAATACCGCCTCGCCAACGGCCGTGCCGCGTTGTTCGCCGAAGCCGACAGCCTGATGAAGCAACCCTGGCTGGTGATCGCCGATCTGGGCAGCCGCCAGGGCCAGCGTGAAGAACGGATTTACCTCGCGGCGGATTTTGATCCGGCGCTGTTCGACTCGGTGTTGGCCGAGCAGGTGCGTAATGTCGACCAGCTTGACTGGGATGAGCGCGAGGGCGTGCTGCGGGCCGAACGCCAGCGCAAGGTCGGCGAACTGGTGCTCAGCCGCGAACCGCTGACCGGCCTCGACGAGTCCGCCCGCAGCCAGGCGCTGGTCAACCTGGTGCGGCGCAAAGGTCTGGAACTGCTGCCCTGGACCCCGGAGCTGCGCCAATGGCAGGCGCGGGTGATGCTGCTGCGTGGTCTGGATAGCGGCAAGGCCAGTGAATGGCCGGATGTCAGCGACAGCGCCTTGCTTGCCAGCCTGGAACACTGGTTGATGCCGTACCTGGGCAAGGTGTCGCGCCTGAGCCATTTTTCCACTCTGGATATTTCCAGCTTCCTGCATAACCTGCTGCCGTGGCCGTTGCCGGCGCGGTTGGACGAGCTGGCGCCGCACCATCTGAAGGTGCCGTCGGGCTCGTCGGTGCGGCTGGACTACAGCGAGCAGCCGCCGATTCTGGCGGTGCGCTTGCAGGAATTGTTCGGGCTGGCGGACACCCCACGGATTGCCGGCGGGCGGCAGGTGGTCAAGCTGCACCTGTTATCGCCGGCCAGACGGCCCGTGCAGGTGACGCAGGACCTGGCGAACTTCTGGCGCAGTACTTACGCCGAGGTGAAGAAGGATTTGAAGGGGCGGTATCCGAAGCATTACTGGCCGGATGATCCGTTGATTGCTGAACCGACTGCCCGGATCAAGCCGAGAAAGTAAGTACATCGCAGATCTAATGTGGGAGCTGGCTTGCCTGCGATGGCATCACCTCGGTCTGTCGGATAGACCGAGGTGCCTGCATCGCGGGCAAGCCCGACTCCCACACAAGCCAGCTCCCACACTGTTTCGCCGCGTGGCTTACTGCGCGGCGGGCAACAGGAACCGCGCAATCACCGGCAAATGATTGGAGATACGCACCGTATCGCTCTGGCGCACCTTGCTCTCAACCTTCTTGATGCGCGAGCTGTGGAACAGGTAATCCAGCGTACGATCCGGCCCCTCTACGGTTGGGTCATTCGGGAAATACGTCAGCCACTGGTCCCGGTCAATCCCGCTGGATTGGCTGTTGCTCGGGATCATCGGGTACTTTTCCCACAGCAGGTGCAGCTCACTGTCCGGCGAGTATTGCCCGCGCTTGCCGGGGTCCAGGCGCAGGAATTGCCCGAGCGGCAGCAGGTTGAAATCCCCACCCATCAGCCATGGCGTGCCACGGCTCTCGAATTTATCCACCAGCTTGACGGTCGCCTGCACCTGTTCCAGCACGGCGTTGTGCCCGGGGGCCGCGCCGTCCAGGCGAGTATTGAGCACGGCCAACTGGCCGCCATCGCTCAACGGCAGGTAGGTCAGCAATAACGCGGGCTTGGGCTGGAACTGACGGCTGATCAGGTTGGCGCGTGCCACCGGCAATTGCAGGCGCTCGGCGTGTTCGATCTGGTAGCGGCTCATGGTCACCAGCTTGCGGCCGACGCTGCCGAAGATATGCAGGTCGGGCACGAAGTCGGCTTTCCAGTCGAAGGCCTGGGCGCTGCACGGGTAGAGGTCGGCCAGGCGCTCCTGGAGCAAGGCCAGTTGGTCCTGGTAGCTGGAAGGCTTGGCGCCTTCGTCGACTTCCTGCAACAGCAGGATGTCGGGCTGCTCGTCGCGGATCACCCGCGCCACTTCGTCGAGGCTTGAAGCCATGTCTTCAACGGTCGGGCGGTCGTCCGGGCCGCTGCCGTCCGGGGTGTCGTACCAGAACACGTAGTTCTTGCCCGCCAGGTACTGCACGTTCCAGGTCATGACCTTTAGCGCCTGCCCAGGCAGCAGGGTCGGCGCACGGGGCGCGACGCAGCGGATGGGCAGGGTTTCCTTGTCGGCAGGGCGCCAGGTCAGGCTGTAGATCAAGCCGGTCAGCAGGGCCGCGAGGATCAGCAGGCCCACCAAGGTAATGCGCAGTAGTCGGGTCATCGGCTCGGCTTATGGCGTTGCAGGACAGGCCCGGAGCATATCACCGCGCGTCGGCGTCGCCACCAATCAACATGAACAGGCGGAACAACACCACGCTGGTGAACAGTTGCAGGAAGCTTTGTGCGCTGTCGATCAGCAGGCCCAGCAGCGGGTTCGGGTCCGGATAGACGGCCACGCTGGCGCCCTTGAGCAACCACAGCGGGGTCATCACGCACAGCAGGCACACCAGGATCCGCCAGAAATGCCCACGGGTCAGGCGCAGGCTTTCCTTCATGGCCGACAGCGCCGACATGCCCCGCAGCACCAGCAGGTATTCAGCGAAAGCCAGCACCACCATCAGCCACAGGCCGGGCAGGAAATACAGCGACAGGCCCAGCAGGATCAGCAGCGTGCTGATTGCCGTCAGCAGGGCAAAGCGCGGCCACAGGGTCAGGGCCATGGCCAGCACATCCAGGGTGCGCGGCGATTCACCCCGGGTGCGGGCGTCGAGGAACAGGATCAGTGCGCCGGTGTACAGCGGGTACACCAGCAGCCCGATCACCACGCTGTAACCGGGAAACGCATCTGGGCCGAGCGTGTGGTCGAGCACCTGTTGCAGCAGGGCTTCGAGGATCACCAGTGGCAGGCACAACTGCACGATGGCGCCCAGGTTGCGCTTGAAAAAGAAGAAGGAGTCGCGCAATACGTCTAACGGATTCATCAGGGTCTTCACAGGCCGAAAAGCAAGGGCGTTACTTTAACCGATCATGAGCAGATGCAAGCAAACGTAAACCTTGCGTAAAGACCATTGAAACAATCAGCAACAGCCCCATAACTGGGTTGTACCTTGCACATCGTGCGCAAGGCGAAGATTTCTACCGGCAATCTAACGAGGTCGCCATGAACAGCGAAGAACAAACCCTGATCGACGGACTGTTTTCACGGTTGCAGCAAGCCGAAACGGACTCAGCCCCCCGCGACGCCCAGGCTGAAGCGCGGATCAAGGAACACGTCACTCGCCAACCGGCCGCTGCGTACTACATGACCCAGTCGATTCTGGTGCAAGAGCACGCGATCAAGAGCCTCGATGCGCAGAACAAGCAGCAGGCCCAGCAGATCCAGGAGTTGCAGGACCAACTGCAACAGGCCAGGTCCCAGGCGGCGCAGCCTGCACCGAGCAGTGGCGGTTTCCTGTCGAGCATTTTCGGCGGCGGTTCCCGTGACCCGCAGCCGACCCAGAGCGCACCTGCGTCGTCGGGCGGTGGCTGGCGTGAACCAGCGCGTCCGTCGTTTGGCGGGCAACCTGCGCCGCAGCAGAACTACGGTGCTCCCCAGCAGAACTATCAGCAGCCCCAACAGGCACCCGCAGCGCCGATTGGCAGCGGTTTCCTCGGCGGCGCCCTGAAAACCGCAGCTGGCGTGGCCGGTGGTGTGATGCTGGCAGAAGGCATCAGCAGCCTGTTCAGCCACAACTCGCAACAACCGCAAGTGGTTGAAGAGATCATCCGCGAAGAGCCGGCCCCGGCCAGCGACAATGGCAACTGGGGCAACGACGACCAGAAATATGCCGGCAACGACAGCTGGGGCAGCGACAACGCCTCCGACAGCTTCGCCGACAACGACTATTCCGACGACTCCTCCTCCTTTGGCGACGACGACTCCTTCGTCTGACCCACACTCAACCGGGGCGCTTCGTCGCCCCGGGCTGATTTTTCTCGGAAACTCCCTTGTGGCTGGCATACTGGCAACCTTTCCGGGCCCTTGAGTCCGGGGTCCATGCGCGTGTCATGAGGATTTGCGGTGAAAAAGATAGCCGTGTTCGCCGATGTACAAAACCTCTACTACACCGTGCGCCAGGCGTACGGCTGTCACTTCAACTACGCCGCCCTGTGGGCTGATATCAGCCAGCGCGGGCAGATTGTCGAGGCGTATGCCTATGCCATCGACCGTGGCGACAGCAAACAGCAGCAGTTCCAGCAGATCCTGCGCAACCTGGGTTTTACCGTGAAGCTCAAGCCCTACATCCAGCGCAGCGACGGCTCGGCCAAGGGCGACTGGGACGTGGGCATCACCATCGACATCATGGACGCCGCCGCCCATGTCGACGAAGTGGTGCTGGCCTCCGGCGACGGTGATTTCGACATGCTGCTGGACCGCATCATCAGCAAGCACGGCGTCGAAGCCGTGGCCTACGGCGTGCCGGGGCTGACGGCCAACTCATTGATACGCGCCGCCAGCCGCTACGTGCCGATTGAAGGCGCGTTGCTGCTTAAATAGATTTTTGACGGAGTTGGAACAGGTTTGGAACGTATAGCGGTCATCGACTTTGAAACCACCGGCATCCAGCCGAGCAGCAGCTGCCGGGCCACGGAAATCGCCGTGGTCATCCTGGAGCAGGGCCAGATCGTGGACCGCTACCAGAGCCTGATGAACGCTGGTGTGCGTGTGCCGGGGTTTATCGAGCAACTGACCGGCATCAGCAACGCCATGCTGCGCACCGCACCGTCGGCGGAGCGGGTGATGAACGAGGTGAACGAGTTTGTCGGCACCACGCCGCTGCTGGCCCACAACGCCGCGTTTGACCAGAAGTTCTGGGATTTCGAGCTGGGGTTGATCCGGCGTACGCGTTTGCAGAAATTTGCCTGTTCGTTGCTGCTGGCGCGACGCTTGATGCCGGCGGCGCCGAACCACAAGCTGGGTACCCTGACCTCGTTTGCCCAACTGCCCCACACCGGCAAGGCCCACCGGGCGATGGCGGACGCGGAGATGGCGGCGAACCTTACCGCGCATCTGGCCGAGGAACTGCGTCGCACCCACGGGTTGCGGGAGTTGTCACACGAATTGCTGTGCAGCTTGCAGAAGGTTCCGGCGGCGAAGATCAATGATCATCTGAAGAAGCATCGCGGGTTCTAAGTCGCTTGAGCAGAACTCCATCTTCAACATGACGAAGATCCAAATGTGGGAGCGGGCTTGCTCGCGAATACGGAGTATCAGCAAACACATGCGCTGACTGACACACCGCATTCGCGAGCAAGCCCGCTCCCACATTAGTTTTGCGGTGTTATCGAGGCTGTAAGCAGTCCAGCGACCGATCCACCACCACCTTCGAATCAGTGAAGCTACTGACGTCATCGCAGGCAAGCCAGCTCCCACAGTTGAGCGAGGGTGTTTCAGGCAACTCGGTCAACTATGGCGAACGTTCCCACGCTCCGCGTGGGAATGCCGCCCTGGACGCTCTGCGTCCGCTCTTCAAGTTGTGACGCAGAGCGTCACCGGATGCGTTCCCACGCAGAGCGTGGGAACGAGCTGCAGAGCGGCGTGTTCAGTTGCCACTCTTCCCATTCCCTTCCAGCTGCCCCAACGGCACCCGCCGCTCTATCGCGCTCGACAAGATGATCGAGGTCTTGCTGAACCCGAATTTCGCCACCCGATTGATCAGGTTCTCCAGCTCCGGCATCGAGCCCACCGCCGCCTGCATGATCACGCATGGATCGCCCGTCACCCGATGGCATTCAGTCAACTCGGGAATTTCCGACAGCGCGTCGTAAACCTTCTGGCTCCCATGATTGGTCAACCGCAACTCAATCACGCACTGGATCGGCAACCCCACCTTCGACAGGTCGACCTTGGCCTGATACCCGGTAATCACACCACTGGCTTCCAGTTTCGCCACCCGCTCAGCCACGGCGGGCGCAGACAGGTTCACGGTGCGCGCCAGTTGCGCGTAGGACGCGCGGCCGTCTTCCAGCAGGGCGCTGAGAAGCATACGGTCGTATTTGTCCATGATAAGGCTCCGGGAATGCATAGCTTTCGAAAGCACGGTTTATAGCCTTGATAACCATGTTTTGAAAAGTGTACTGGCGCTTTAAACAGGTTTTGTAACTTATGTTTACGGCCGGGGATTTCTAAAATAACGCTCCCTTGTCCTGCCACAGAGCTGCCCAATGCCTGGCCCACGTCGCTTTCCCTTACCGTTGATCGCCGCCTTTTTTGCGTTGTACGTGATCTGGGGGTCTACCTACCTGGTGATTCGCATTGGTGTGGAGTACTGGCCGCCGCTGTTGCTGGCGGGGATTCGCTTTATGACGGCGGGCGCGCTGATGTATGCCTTCCTGCGCTGGCGTGGGGCCCCGGCGCCGACCTGGGTGCAGTGGAAGGCTGCCGCGAAGATCGGCATTTTGCTGCTGACCTTCGGCAACGGTGCGGTCAGTGTGGCCGAACATACGGGCGTGGCTTCCGGCGTGGCCGCGTTGGCGGTGGCGACGGTGCCGTTGTTCACCTTGCTCTGTGGTTATTTCTGGGGCGCGCGTAATACCCGTCTGGAATGGGCCGGGGTGGTGCTGGGGATTATCGGTATCGCCATGCTCAATATGGGCTCCAACCTGCAATCGAGCCCCACCGGTGCGGCCTTGCTGATTTTTGCGGCGGCGGCCTGGGCCTTTGGTTCGGTGTGGAGCAAGCATTTGCCGCTGCCTCAAGGCGCGATGGCCAGTGCGGCGGAGATGCTGATCGCAGGTTTCGTGCTGCTGTTGCTCAGTGCCGTCAGCGGCGAACACCTCCAAGCCATGCCGCCGCTGGAAGGCTGGCTGGCCCTGGCGTACTTGACCGTGTTCGGCTCGATCATCGCCTTCAATGCCTATATGTACCTGCTCAAGCACGTACGCCCGGCGGCGGCTACCAGCTATGCCTACGTCAACCCGGCGGTGGCGGTGTTGCTCGGGATTGTGTTTGTCGGTGAGACCATCGGCACGGAGGAAGCCCTGGCGATGTTGGTGATTATCAGCGCGGTGCTGCTGATCAGCCTGCCACAGTGGCGAAAGCCAAAACCGGAAATAAGGTAAACTGCCGCGCATTGCGACCTTGCGCTGACTTTTTCCTACGGTATTTCCATGACTTTCGCCACACTTGGCCTGATCGAACCCTTGCTGCGCGCCCTTGAGACGCTTGGCTACCAGACCCCGACGCCGGTGCAGGCGCAAGCCATTCCGGCGGTGCTGGCAGGCCGTGACCTGATGGCTGCGGCCCAGACCGGCACCGGCAAGACCGCCGGTTTCGCCGTGCCGCTGCTGCAACTGCTGACCATGGAAGGGCCGAAAGTCAGCGCCAACTCGGTGCGCGCGCTGATCCTGTGCCCGACCCGCGAACTGGCCGAGCAGGTTCATGCGAGCGTCGCCGAGTACGCCCAAAACGTGCCGCTGACCACTTACGCCGTGTACGGCGGCGTGAGCATCAACCCGCAGATGATGAAGCTGCGCAAAGGCGTTGATGTGCTGGTCGCCACCCCTGGCCGCCTGATCGACCTGTTCCGCCAGAACGCGCTGAAGCTCAACCAGCTGCAAACCCTTGTGCTGGATGAAGCCGACCGCATGCTCGACCTGGGCTTCTCCGAAGAACTGGCGAACATCTACCGCATGCTGCCGAAAAAGCGCCAGACCTTGCTGTTCTCCGCAACCTTCTCCGACGAGATCCGCCAGTTGGCCGGGCAGATGCTCAACGACCCGCTGACCGTCGAAGTCAGCCCGCGCAACGTCGCCGCCAACACCGTCAAGCAATGGGTGGTGCCGGTGGACAAGAAGCGCAAGGCGGAACTGTTTGTGCACCTGATGCGCAAGGGCCGCTGGAAGCAGGTGCTGGTGTTCGCCAAGACCCGTAACGGTGTGGACGCGCTGGTGGAAAAACTCCAGGGCCTGGGCATCAATGCCGACGGGATTCACGGCGACAAGCCACAAGCCACGCGCCAGCGTGCGCTGGATCGCTTCAAGAGCAGCGACGTGCAGATCCTGGTGGCCACCGACGTGGCGGCCCGTGGCCTGGATATCGAAGACTTGCCGCTGGTGGTCAACTTTGACCTGCCGATCGTGGCCGAGGACTACATCCACCGCATCGGCCGTACCGGTCGTGCGGGCAACACCGGTGAGGCGATTTCCCTGGTGTGCGCCGATGAAGTGAACATGCTGTCGGCCATCGAGATGCTGACCCGTCAGACGTTGACCCGGAAGATGGAGCAGGACTTCGAACCGGAGCACCGTGTGCCTGATACCGATGCCACTGGTCAGGTGGTGAAGAAGCCGAAAAAGCCGAAGAAACCCAAGGCTTCGGGCGGCGGTGGTGGCAAGCGCAACCTGGGCAAGTGGGTGGACAGCGGGGAGGCGACGCCGGTCGAGCCTTCGATCAAGCCAGTGCGTAAGGTGCCCGTGTTTAACACCGGGCCGCGGAAAAAGAAGTAGGGCTTGTTGGTTATCAAGTAAACGCATAGTGACTATCGTGAGCGGAGCAATTCCGCTCGCGTCAAGTTGTGCCTCGTCATCCTTGATGAGTTATTGCTTGTGATTTGGATATTTTTTGTAATTGTCGCCGTGTTTAAGTGCTGGAACTTAAAATGCTTCATTTCCACTGAGGTTGAGTCAGAAACTGATTTCTGAATGACGAACTTAGATGGAGATGTAGATATGGCTGTGTTTTTAGTACCTTTTGTTTTGCCGGTCCTGGCGGCGGCGGGCATTATCGGCGGCGTTGTTGTAGACGGCGAAATCAAGAAAGGCAAGGCCGCTGACGAGAAAGCTTTCAAGCAGGTAGAGTTGCGTGTGGCCGAATTAAGGTCCCGGGTTGAAGATCATGCGGCGCGCGGCGAGTATGGGCAGGCAATCCATTCGTTCAGAGAGTTGATGTCGTTGTATGAGGCTAATTATTCGATCAGTCCTGAGATAAGGGCGCCATTGGATAAGTATCTACAGGATATGCTTTATACCAGTCAGGAAGAGGGCCAGAAACTCAGCTACGCCTTCAAGCAGGAATGGAACGATTTGAAACACGGCGATCCTTCCAGACTCTTCAGTGCGTATTCAGGTTATATAGAAAATCTGAAAATTTTACTGCCTGAAGAGGATGCTTTCCTGCAGAAGCAAGTAACAGCTTTTAAACGTGCCTATCCCGATCTAACAGCCAGTTGAGTCAGAGGTAACTTTGCTGCCGGGCGGTGATGGGGTGAGTGGGTCATGCCGGGGTGGCCGGCCTCAACCACTCAAGAACACCGCGCCCTGCCGCCTGCCCGCTGGCAAAACACCCCGTCAGCAAATACCCGCCCGTCGGCGCTTCCCAGTCCAGCATCTCGCCTGCGCAAAAAACGCCCGGCAATTGCTTGATCATCAAGCGTTCATCCAGCGCCTCAAACGGCACGCCGCCTGCGGTACTGATGGCTTCATCCATTGGCCGGGTTTTCACCAGCGTCAGCGGCAGCGCCTTGATATCCACCGCCAGCTGCGCCGGATCATTGAAGTGCTCCGCCGGTGCCAGTTCGCGCAAAAGCGCCGCCTTCACCCCATCCAGTCCCAACTGACTGTGCAAATGCTTGCTCATCGAGCGTGAGCCGCGCGGCTTGCTCAGCGCTGCGATCACCTTGTCCAGTGGCTTACTCGGCAACAGGTCAATGTGCACCGTGGCCGATCCATCCCGGTTGATCGCCTCACGAATCGGTGCCGACAACGCATAGATCAGGCTGCCTTCGATGCCCGTGGCGGTGACCACACATTCCCCCAGCCGTGGCTTGTCGTCTGCCAGGCCAATGGCGACGTTTTTCAGCGGTGCCCCGGCGAATTTGCTGACCATCAACTCGCTCCAGGCCGACACCTCG
Source organism: Pseudomonas sp. G5001 (assembly GCF_013385475.1). Lineage (NCBI taxonomy): Bacteria > Pseudomonadati > Pseudomonadota > Gammaproteobacteria > Pseudomonadales > Pseudomonadaceae > Pseudomonas > Pseudomonas sp. G5001. The sequence goes on along the minus strand of NZ_JACAPZ010000001.1, from coordinate 31,425 downwards.
AAGCCACAGTTGCTCGGTTGCAACGCCGCGTAAGGCACGCCTTTGTCTTCCAGCAACTTCAGCCACGCCCCATCCGAGCCCAAGCGCGACCAACTGCCGCCGCCCAAGGCCAGCAACACCGCATCACCGCGTACGCTTTTGTCGCCCTCGGGGCTGTGGATAAGCAGGCTGCCGTCGGCATTCCAGCCCAGCCAGCGATGGCGGGTGTGGATAACTACGCCGTGGTCGCGCAGGCGCTTGAGCCAGGCCCGCAGCAGCGGGGCGGCTTTCATGTCAGTAGGAAACACCCGGCCGGAGCTGCCGATAAAGGTTTCAATCCCCAGCCCGTGTATCCATTCGCACAACGCATCGGCACCGAACTGGCGCAGCAACGGCGCCATGCACGGCGCCCGTTCGGCATAGCGCGCCAGAAACGCCGGGTACGGTTCGGAATGGGTGATGTTCATGCCCCCCACGCCCGCCAGCAGGAACTTGCGGCCTACCGAGGGCATACCGTCGTACAGGTCGACCCGGATCCCGGCCTGGCTCAACACTTCGGCGGCCATCAGCCCGGCCGGGCCGCCGCCGATGATGATGACGTGTTGAGATGGGGTTTGAGTCTGGGGCATGGGGATAACTGCGGTTCGGCAAAGTAGGCCGAGCATTCTACCCGAGGATGCTCATGCTGCCTGATCAAAAAACATACAGCCTTCTGCAGGCCAGGCGGCTTATGGCCTGCAGGGGCTTTCACTCAGGTTATCCACAGGCAGTTCCACAGCGATTGTGGGTAACGCGCATAACTCAATGACAGCCTGATGACGTCCAGACGCGCTGCGCGCTGTGGTGCAGGATCCCGTGGCGACGGGCCAGGGCAGGGCGGTCTTTGCTGTAGCCGCCGCCGATCACCCCGACCACCGGAATATCGCGGCCCAGGCAGTGGCGCATCACGCTTTCATCGCGGGCGGCGACGCCTTGGTCTGTCAGCTTGAGGTAGCCGAGGGCGTCGTCCTTGTGTACATCCACGCCGGCGTCATACAGCACCAGGTCGGGCTGATACAGCGGCAGCAGGTAGTTGAGGGCATCGTCGACCACCTTGAGGTAGTCCGCGTCGCCCATGCCCATGGGCAGCGGGATGTCCCAGTCGCTTTGCGCCTTGCGCGCGGGGAAGTTCTTTTCGCAGTGCAGGGACACGGTGATTGCATCCGGGGTGTCGTGGAGGATGCGTGCGGTGCCGTCGCCCTGGTGCACGTCGCAGTCGAAGATCAGCACCCGGCTGACCCGCCCGCTGGCCAGCAGGTAATGGCTGATCACGGCCAGGTCATTGAAGATGCAGAAACCCGCCGGGTAATCGTAGTGGGCGTGGTGGGTGCCGCCGGCCAGGTGGCAGGCCAGGCCGTGTTCCAGGGCCTGCTCGGCGGCCAGCAACGAACCGCCCACCGCGCGCACGGTGCGCCGGGCCAGGGCTTCGCTCCAAGGCAGGCCAAGGCGCCGTTGGTCTTCGCGCGACAACTCGCCGCTCATGTAGCGTTCGATATACCCAGGTTCATGGGCCAGGGCCAGAATCTCGGCGGGGCAGAGTTCCGGGCGCAGCAGTTGGCTGTCCCGTGTCAGGCCGCTCTCCACCAGATGGTCACGCAACAGGCGGAATTTATCCATGGGGAAGCGGTGGTCTGCCGGGAACTCGGGGCTGTAGTCGTCGTGGTAGATCAATGGCAAGGGCATGGCGATTTCTGACGGGAACCAGCGACGGATCTTAACAGCGCGTTACACTCACGCACATGGCAAGGGAGGGGGACCAATGGAGCCGATACTGCAATTGGAAAGCGCACGCCTGGTGCTGCGCCAATGGAGCGATGCCGACTTGCCGGAGTTTGCGCGCATGTGCGCCGACCCGCAGGTGATGCGGTATTTCCCGGCCACCTTGAGCCGCCTGGAAAGTGCCGCGCTGATCGGGCGTATTCGCGGCCATTTTGCCGAGTACGGTTTTGGCCTGTGGGCGTTGCAGCGCAAGGACAGCGGCGAATTCATCGGCCTCACCGGCTTGCTGAATGTGAGCTTCGAGGCCCCGTTCACTCCGGCGGTGGAGATCGGCTGGCGCCTGGCCAGGGAACACTGGGGCCTGGGTTACGCCAGCGAAGCCGCCTGGACTGCCCTGCGCTGTGGTTTCGACCGGCTGAAGCTGGACGAAATCGTTTCGTTTACCACTGAAGCCAATCTGCCATCACAAAAAGTCATGCAGGCCATCGGTATGCATTACGATCCCCTGTCAGATTTTGAACACCCCAAGGTCGCAGCCGATGACCCCTTGCGGCATCATGTGTTGTATCGCATCACCCGCGCCCAATGGTTGGACACGCTGCACGGATAAGCAGCCCGGAATGCCCAATAGATTGTTGTAGGAGATGCTCTATGAGCCAAGTGTTGGAAGATCTGGTGGACCTGCTGACCCTGGAACCGATCGAGGAAAACCTCTTTCGCGGCCGCAGCCAGGACCTGGGCTTTCGCCAGCTGTTCGGCGGCCAGGTGCTCGGCCAGTCGCTGTCGGCGGCCAGCCAGACCGTTGAAGAGACGCGGCATGTGCATTCGTTGCACGGTTACTTCCTGCGCCCCGGCGATGCGGCGTTGCCGGTGGTGTATTCGGTTGACCGGGTGCGCGATGGCGGCAGTTTCAGCACGCGCCGGGTGACGGCGATCCAGAAGGGCAACCCGATCTTCACCTGCAGCGCTTCGTTCCAGTATGACGAAGAAGGCTTCGAGCACCAGACCACCATGCCCGTGGTGGTCGGCCCGGAGAACCTGCCGTCGGAGCTGGAACTGACCCAGCAGCGCGCGCACCTGATTCCCGAGCACATGCGCGAAAAGCTGCTGTGCCCCAAGCCAATCGAAGTAAGGCCGGTGACCGAGAAAGACCCGTACAACCCGCAGCCGTCCGACCCGGTCAAATACGTGTGGTTTCGTGCGGACGGCGCCCTGGCCGACTCGCCGGCGCTGCACAAATACCTGCTGGCCTACGCTTCGGACTTCGGCCTGCTGACCACCTCGCTGCTGCCCCACGGCAAGACCGTGTGGCAGAAAGACATGCAAGTCGCCAGCCTCGACCACGCGCTGTGGTTCCACGCCGACCTGCGTGCCGATGACTGGTTGCTCTACGCCATGGACAGCCCATGGGCCGGCAATTCCCGTGGGTTCTCCCGGGGCAGCGTGTACAACCGCGCCGGGCAACTGGTGGCATCGGTTACCCAGGAAGGCTTGATTCGTCATCGCAAGGATTGGGCATGAGCCTCAGTGATGTGAAGCACTGGGTGTTCGACATGGATGGCACCCTGACGGTGGCCGTGCATGATTTTGCGGCGATCCGCGTGGCCCTGGATATTCCGGCGACTGACGACATTCTTACGCACCTGGCGGCGTTGCCCGCCGATGAAGCAGCGGCCAAGCATGCGTGGTTGCTTGCGCATGAGCGTGAGCTGGCGCTGGGTTCGGTAGCCGCTACCGGTGCCGTGGAGTTGGTGCGGGAATTGGCCGGGCGGGGTTATCGCCTGGGCATCCTGACGCGCAATGCGCGGGAGCTGGCCCATGTGACATTGCAGGCGATCGGCCTGGAGGACTGCTTTGCAGCCGAGGATGTGTTGGGGCGTGATGATGCGCCGCCCAAGCCTGACCCGGGTGGTTTGTTGAAGCTGGCGCGAGCGTGGGAAGTGGCGCCGCAAGAGATGGTGATGGTCGGTGATTACCGGTTTGATCTGGATTGCGGGCGGGCGGCGGGGACGAAGACTGTGCTGGTCAATCTGCCGGAAAACCCGTGGCCGGAGCTGGCGGATTGGCATGCTGAAGATTGCGCGGTATTGCGCCGGATGATTTAGTCCGGTCGATGAAAATCCAATGTGGGAGCGGGCTTGCTCGCGAATGCGGTGTGTCAGTCAATACATAGGCTGACTGATCCACCGCATTCGCGAGCAAGCCCGCTCCCACATTTTTGATCCGGTTTCTTCAGTGGTTATTGGAACAGTACTTTCTGCCCTTCAGGCGACGTAAACATCTTGTCCCCGTTATGCCCAACCCCCGGCACTTCCACCAGCTTGTGGCCCAGCTGCGGGTGCCGCTGCTTGAGGTAGTCAAAATAATTGTGCCCGCGAATCAAGCGATACGCGCCCTGGGTTTCAGCGCCGCAGCTCTTGTCCAGCGCCGGGTGATTCGGGTCGGTATCCTGCTGGCCCAGCAAGTAAGTGACATTACGCGAAACGTAAGCCTGCTCCAGCTGCTCGGCACTTTGCCCCTTGGCGTAGGCCGGCAGGTTTTGCATGCCGTACTTCCAGTCGTTGAAGCCCGGGCAACTGGCAACATCGAATTTCACCGGACGCTGTGGGCTGAAGTACGCGTAGGACGACGGGTTGGCCACCACATAACGCAGGCTGATGCCCTCGGTTTGCAGCAGCGGGTGATCATGCCCGGTCAGCGCAAAACGCTGCACCACCTGGCCGCCACCGGAATGGCCGGCCACCACGATTTCCTTCAGGTTCGGGAACAGCTTGCGGTTGCCCAGGTGCTTGATGATCTGGTCCAGCGCGCCGTAGGAGCTGATCTGGCCCGGGCCTGTGGACGGCTCGCCGGCCATCCAGTCGTTACTGTTCCAGCGCAGGGTCTGGCTGTCGATCTGGTTGCGCTTGAGGTCGGTCTGGTTGAGGAACTGTGGCGCAATCACCAGGGTATTGGCGTTTTGTCCTGCGGCTTCGGCCGCTTTTTCGCCGCTGTCCAGGTAGGTCATCGCGTTGCGCAGGCGACCATGCACGATGATCAGCGCGCGGGTAACTTGAGGCAGCGGCTGGCGCCAGTCCTGGCTCAAGCCGACGCTCAGGTCGCCGGCATCCAGGTGAAAACGATCGGGACTGACCACCTTGACGCCATGTTCGGCAGCCCAGGTGGAGGAGGAACAGGTGATCAACAAACCTAACAGCAGACCCAGTCGTTTATTCATTTAAAGGCTCTTGGCGGTAAAGGTGTCGCATTGAGTGATCTGGCCCTGGGCGAAGCCGGTCTTGAACCAGCGAACCCGCTGTGCCGAGGTGCCGTGGGTAAACGAGTCAGGCACCACGCGGCCCTGGCCCTGTTGCTGCAAGCGGTCATCGCCAATCGCGTTGGCCGCATTCAGTGCTTCTTCAATGTCGCCGGGCTCCAGCCAGTTCAGGCGCTTTTGCGCGCGGTTGGCCCACACCCCGGCGAAGCAGTCGGCTTGCAGCTCCTGGCGCACCAGCAGGCCGCCGTCGCCTTGCATCTGCCGGCCTTGCTGGCGGGCTGCCTGAATCTTCGCCGAGATGCCCAGCAGCGTCTGCACGTGATGTCCGACTTCATGAGCGATCACGTAGGCCTGGGCGAAGTCGCCGGCGGCCTTGAAGCGCTGGGACATTTCCCGGAAGAAATCCAGGTCCAGGTATACCTGTTGGTCTGCCGGGCAATAGAACGGCCCGCTGGCGGACGTGGCGCCACCGCAGGCGGAGTTCACCCGGCCGCGGAACAGGATCAGTTTGGGGTTCTTGTAGGTCAGGCCGTTTTCCTGGAACACCTGGGCCCAGGTGTCTTCGGTGTCGCCGAGGACGGCGCGCACGAAGTCGGCTTGTTCATCATTGGCCGGCGGCGCCTGGCGGGTTTGCGGGCTGACGGAGGGCGCTTGCTCGGTGAGCTGGCCGCTGAGTTGCCCGAGGATCTGCATCGGGTCCTGGCCGGTCAGCCAGCCGATGCCGACGATCAGCACGATGGCCGTCAGGCTCAGGCCCTTGCCGCCCCCAAAACGCATGCCACCGCCACCGCCGCCGCTGTCATCGCGGGCGTCTACCACGTTGTCGCTGCGTCGGCCTTTTTTCCATAGCATGTGGCAATCCTCTTTGTGAACCTGCAGCTCAGTGTTGTTGGTGTGTAGGGTTGGCGCCAGTCCGGCTGTCTGACGATGCTAAACGCTGCGTCGTCCGACCTGTATGAAGCTTGTGTCAGTCGCGGCAATAACCTTCGCCGGTGTCGACGATCAGGCAGTCCTTCTTGTCGGCCAGCCATTTCAGGCCAGTGGCTTCGCCGTCGCCAGCGCTCAGGATCTGCGGGCCGTCCGGGCGTTCAAAGGTGATGCCGTCTTCGGATGCCTGGCCCTTGAAGGTGCCGGAATCGTCGTCATCCAGGCCGTATTTCATGGTCAGTACATAGTGGCCGCGGCCGATGCTGTCGTCCTTGGCGATGGTCAGGTTCAGGCCTTCGACGCCAATCCACTTGCCGACCCATTTGTCGGTGGGCAGCACCTGCGGTACCAACGTTGCCTGGACAGACGGCGGGGCGGGCGCCTTGGCGGTCTCGGCTTGCTTGTCGCAGGCGCTGAGCAGCGTCAGGGTCGAAAGAATCAACAGGGTTTTTTTCATGGTGAGAAGGCCTTGGTTAAAAAACGCGCAGTGGGCGGGGCGGCGTGAAGCGTTGGACTGGAAAACCGCAATTTAGTGCGCTGTTCGAACAGTGTTTGGTTATGCTCTTGAGCGAGGCGCTTTACCCGTTCTAGATTATGCCGCGGTATGCGGCGGTCATTTCAGCCTGCCACTCAAGAGAATGCAATGACCCTCAGTACCCCACTTTCCGGCGTCAACCACCCGCTCAAAGGCATTTTGCTGATTGTGGTGGCGACCTTTCTGTTTTCCAGCCACGACGCGCTGTCCAAATACCTGGCCGGGTTCTACCCGATCGTGATGGTGGTGTGGGCCCGCTACCTGGTGCACACGTTGTTGATGGCCGGGATCTTCCTGCCGCAATCGGGCCTGCGGGTACTGCGCAGCAAACGCCCTTTACTGCAAGTGGCGCGGGCCTTGTGCCTGCTGGGCACCAGCCTGTTCTTTACGGCGGCGCTGCACTTTATCCCGTTGGCCGAGGCCACGGCGGTCAACTTTCTTGCGCCGATCCTGGTCACCGCGTTGTCGGTGCCGCTGTTAGGCGAACACGTGACCCGCGGCCAATGGCTGGCGGTGATTTGCGGGTTTATCGGGGTGCTGATCATTGTGCACCCGGGTGGTGAGCTGTTCACCCCGGCGGTGTTGTTGCCGCTGACGTCGGCGTTGTTCTTCTGCTTCTACCAACTGCTCACCCGCATCCTCAGCAAGTACGACACGCCCACCACCAGCAACTTCTTCGCCGGGTTGTGCAACACCTTGGTGATGAGTGCGCTGGTGCCGTTCTTCTGGCAGGTGCCGAGCCTGTGGCACGGGGTGCTGATGCTGGCGCTGGGCACTTGCGGGATGACCGCACACTTGATGCTGACCCAGGCCTTCCGCTTCGCAGCGCCGGCCCTGCTGGCGCCGTTCGGCTATTGCCAGATCGTGTTTGCGGGGTTGTTGGGCTGGCTGGTGTTCAACCACACCCCGGACCTGACCACCGTGGTCGGGATCGGGGTGATTTGCCTGAGCGGGTTGGCCGCTGCCTGGCAGCAGCGGCGCAGGTAGGAAACTCAGACCTCGACGGTCGGAATCTTGCGCGGCGCCATGAAGTACATCCAGATCAGCGCGATGAAGTACATCGCCGGAATCAGGGTGAACAGCACGGTGTAGTTGTTGTTGGTCACGGTCAGGATATGGCCGACGATTTGGGTCATGAACATCCCGCCGATGGCCGCGCACATGCCGCCAAAACCAAACACCGTACTCATCATGTGCTTGGGCGTGTAGTCCATCACCAGGCTCCAGATGTTGGCGGTCCAGGCCTGGTGCGCGCCGATGGCCAGGGAAATCGCAAACACCGCGACCCACAGGTGGCTGGAGCCGGCGGCCATGATCACTCCGACGATGCAGCAGGCAAACAGCAACATCGACAGCAGCCGCGCCTTGATCGGGTTCATCCCGCGTCCGATCAGGAACGAAGACAGGATCCCGCCGCCGATGCTGCCGAAGTCCGCCGTCAGGTAAATGATGATCAGCGGGATGCCCATTTGGGTCACGTTGATGCCCAGGTTGTATTGCTGATTCAGGAACGGCGGCAGCCAGTACAGGTAGAACCAGAACACCGGCGCGGTCATCGAGTAGGCGAGGGCGAAGGCCCAAGTGCCGCGCATCCGCAGGATCCGGCTGAACGGTACGCGGGGTTGTTCCGGTTCGACTTCCTGTTGCACGTAGTCCAGTTCCGATTGCTTCACGCTTGGATGGTCTTCCGGGTTGTAGTACTTCAAGCCCCAGAGCACCAGCCAGATCCCGCCCAGTGCCGACATGCACAGGAACGCCGCCTGCCAACCCCACACGTGGAGGATCAGCGGCAGCAGCATCGGCGTCATCATCGCGCCGACGTTGGTGCCGGCGTTGAAGATCCCGGTGGCCACGGCACGCTCGCCAGCGGGGAACCACAGGCGGGTGGTCTTGACGCAGGCCGGGTAGTTGGCGGCTTCGGTCAGCCCGAGAATGAACCGGCAGACCATAAAGCCCACCGCCGAGGTGGCCAGGCCGTGGGCGCCAGTGGCCAGGCTCCACAGCAACACCGCGCAGAAGAACACGCGCTTGACGCCGACCCGGTCGATCAACCGGCCTTGCAGCACAAAGCCGATGGCGTAACCCACCTGGAACCAGAAGTTGATGTTGGCGTAGTCCATCGCCGTCCAGCTCATTTCCTTGGCCAGGATCGGTTGCATCACGCCGAGGGCGGCGCGGTCGATGTAGTTCAGGGTGGTGGCAAAAAACACCAGGGCCAGCATGCCCCAGCGGGTTTTACCGACAGCCATGGCGCCACGGATTTTGTCACCGATGCCGCTATGGGGATTGCTGTGGCCCACGGCCACGGCGGGATTTTGCGAAGGCATGAGGAAGTACCCGTTTTTTTGAAATTTTTATGGTGTGTTCAGGGTCTTGGTTAACCGAGGCCGCTCAATGGAAGCGGGGCTCAATGTGCTGTCGATGGTGCGCAGCGGCTAAAAAATCGTCAATTCGCCGATTGCCATTCTGTTCGATAATCGCCCATAAAACTAACCGGTTCGTACATTTCAATTGCTGTGATGAACCTGGCGGCCAATAATTTGCCGTAAACAAGACATGCCTCAATGCCGGGAGTCGCCCCATGCAACGCTCCATCGCCACCGTTTCCTTGAGCGGAACCTTGCCGGAAAAACTCGAAGCCATCGCGGCTGCCGGGTTTGATGGCGTGGAAATCTTCGAAAACGATCTGCTGTATTACGACGGCAGCCCGCGTGAAGTTAGGCAAATGTGCGCCGACCTTGGCATTGCCATCACCTTGTTCCAGCCGTTCCGGGACTTTGAGGGCTGCCGCCGCGACCGCCTGGCACGCAACCTGGAGCGGGCCGAGCGCAAGTTCGACTTGATGCAGGAGCTGGGCACCGACCTGGTGTTGGTGTGCAGTAACGCGTCAGCCGATTCCGTGGGCGATGAAAGCATTCTGCTGGATGACCTGAGCCTGCTGGCCGAACACGCTGGCCGCCGGGGCTTGCGCATCGGCTATGAAGCGCTGGCCTGGGGCCGGCACGTCAACACCTGGCAGCAGGTGTGGAACCTGGTGCGCAAGATCGATCATCCGAGCCTGGGCGTGTTGCTCGACAGCTTCCACACCCTGTCTCTCAAGGGCGACCCGAGTGCGATTGCCGAGATTCCCGGCGACAAGATTTTCTTTGTGCAGATGGCCGATGCACCGATCCTCGCCATGGATGTACTGGAATGGAGCCGGCATTTCCGCTGCTTCCCAGGCCAGGGCGAGTTCGACCTGGCGGGCTTTCTCGCCCCGATCATCAAGAGCGGCTACACCGGGCCGTTGTCCCTGGAAATCTTCAACGACGGCTTCCGCGCCGCGCCGACCCGGGCGAATGCCGCCGACGGCCTGCGCTCGCTGCTGTACCTCGAAGAGAAAACCCGCCAGCGATTGGAGCAAGAAGCGAAGCAGGTCCCCGAGATCCTGTTTGAAACCCCGGCCGCCAGCGAATACGACGGCATTGAATTCCTGGAATTTGCCGTGGATGAAAACCTCGGTGCCAAGCTCACTTCATGGCTGGAGCGCCTGGGCTTCGTCAAGGCCGGGCAGCATCGATCCAAGAGCGTCAGCCTGTTGCGCCAGGGCGATATCAACCTGATCCTCAATTGCGAACCCTATTCCTTCGCCCATAACTTCTTCGAGGCCCACGGCCCGTCGTTGTGCGCCACGGCGATCCGCGTCAAGGACAGCGCCAAGGCCCTGGAGCGGGCGGTGGCCTACAAGGGCCAGCCGTATCGTGGGCTGGTCGGCCCCAACGAGCTGGAGCTGGCAGCGGTGCGCGCACCGGATGGCAGCCTGATCTACCTGGTGGACCAGCACGAAGGCGGCCTCTACGACACCGACTTCAACCTGCAACCGGCGAACGCCGCCAGCGGCGGCCTGCTGCGCATCGACCACATGGCCATGGCCTTGCCCGCCGACAGCCTCGACAGTTGGGTGTTGTTCTACAAAAGCTTGCTGGATTTCGAAGCCGACGACGAAGTGGTGCTGCCGGACCCCTATGGCCTGGTGAAAAGCCGGGCACTGCGCAGCCGTTGCAGCTCGATTCGCCTGCCGCTGAATATTTCCGAGAACCGCAACACCGCGATTTCCCACGCGTTGTCGAGCTATCGCGGCTCGGGTGTGCACCACATTGCCTTCGACTGCGCGGACATTTTCGCCGAGGTCAGCCGGGCCAAGGATGCGGGCGTGCCGCTGCTGGATATCCCGCTGAACTATTACGATGACCTGGCGGCGCGGTTTGATTTCGATGACGAGTTCCTCAGCCAGCTCGCGTATTACAACGTGCTGTACGACCGCGATGCCCAGGGCGGTGAACTGTTTCACGTTTATACCGAACCGTTCGAGGGCCGGTTTTTCTTCGAGATCATCCAGCGCAAGAACGGTTACGCCGGCTACGGTGCGGCCAACGTGGCGGTGCGCCTGGCGGCCATGGCCAAGTCCCGCAGCGGTGCGGTGCGCCAGGCCAGGTTGTAAGGTGCCGGCGCTTCCTTCGGCGTGCGGCGCGGCCCATAATCAGCGCCTGCACCTAAGGCCGTGAGCGCACCATGACCCTGACCTCCGAGCTTCCCGCCGCGGCCACCGCACCGCGCAAGAGCCGCAAGAACAACCCGGAAAAGACCCGCGAGAACATTCTCCAGGAAGCCATCGTCGAGTTTGTCACCCAGGGCCTTTCCGGCGCCCGAGTGGACGCGATCGCGGAGCGTATCCAGACCTCCAAGCGCATGATCTATTACTACTTCGGCAGCAAGGAACAGCTCTACGTCGAGGTGCTGGAGAAACTCTACGGCGACATTCGCAACACCGAGACACGGATGAACCTGACGGCCCTGGAGCCCCGGGAAGCGATCCGCCGGCTGGTGGAATTCACCTTTGATCACCACGATCAGAACGTGGATTTTGTGCGCATCGTGAGCATCGAGAACATCCACAACGCCGAGTATGTAAAGCAGTCGACGTCGATCAAGGCGATGAACAGCAACATCCTCGAAGCCCTTGGCACCACGTTGCGCCGGGGCGCCGAGTTGGGGTTGTTCCGGGAAGGGCTGGAGCCGCTGGACGTGCACCTGCTGATCAACTCGTTCAGCTTTTACCGGGTGTCCAACCGCCACACCTTCAGCGAGATCTTTCAGATCGAGTTGTCGGATGAGGCGGTCAAGCAGCGGCATCGGGCGATGATCTGCGAGTCGGTGTTGCGCTACCTGCAGGCTTGAGTTCAACACCGAGCAAAATGTGGGAGCGGGCTTGCTCGCGAATGCGGTGGGTCAGTAAAACATCCGGTGGCTGACACTCCGCATTCGCGAGCAAGCCCGCTCCCACATTTTTGATCCGGTTTCTACAGTTGGGTGGTCATGCTCTGGAAGTGCGCGAGCATGCGCTCTGCATCCGCCACTTCGCCAGTGAACAACTCAAACGCCTTCACCGCCTGAAACACCGCCATGTTGCCGCCATCCAGGGTGCGGCAACCCAGGGCGCGGGCGTTGCGCAGCAGTTCGGTTTCCAGTGGGAAGTAGACGATCTCCGCTACCCACAAGTCGGCGCGCAAGGTGCCCAACGGCACGGGCATGCCCGGCACCTTGGCCATGCCCATCGGCGTGGTATTCACCAGGCCATCGGCCTCGGCCATGGCGCTTTCCAGGTCATTGCCGGCCTGCGCCCGGCCGGTACCAAAATGCTGGTTGAGGTTGTTCGCCAGGCTGCGGGCACGTTCGGCGTCCATGTCGAAAATACTCAAGCGTTCCACGCCTTCACCCAGCAGCGCATGGGCGACTGCCGCCCCGGCGCCGCCCGCGCCCATCTGCACCACGAACTTGCGAGCCACATCATTCAAGCCGCGACGAAAGCCTTCGGCAAAGCCCAGGCAGTCGGTGTTGTGGCCGATGCGTTTACCGTCGCAAAGCACCACGGTGTTCACCGCGCCGATGCCCCGCGCTTCGGGTGACAGGTCATCCAGCAGCGGCAGGATCGCCTGCTTGCACGGGTAGGTGATGTTCAAGCCGGTGAAGTTCATCTGTTCGGCCGCCATCAACAGGTCGGGCAGGGCTCGGGTATCCGTCTGCAACTGGTCGAGGTCGATCAGGCGATACAGGTAACGCAAGCCCTGTGCATCGCCTTCGCGCTCGTGCAAGGCCGGGGTGCGGGAAGCCTGGATGCCGGCGCCTATCAGGCCGGCCAGAATTCGACGTTTGGACACCGCGCTCATCCCTTCAAGGTCTTGCTGAAATGTTCGAGGGCGAGGTGATAACCGTGGCTGCCAAACCCGGCCAGCACCGCCTTGGCAATCGGCGACACGAACGAGTGATGACGGAACGCTTCCCGGGCATGCACGTTGGACAAGTGCACCTCGATCACCGGTACTTCACTGGCCACCAGCGCGTCGCGGATCGCCACCGAAGTGTGGGTCCAGGCTGCCGGGTTGATCACGATGCCGGCGCAACGGGCGCGGGCGCCGTGGATCCAGTCCAGCAATTCGCCTTCGTGGTTGGTCTGGCGGAATTCGACTTTCAGGCCCAGTTGCTCGGCGCTGCGGCCACACAGGGCAGCAAGGTCGGCCAGGGTTTCATGGCCATAAGTGGCAGGCTCGCGAGTGCCGAGCAGGTTGAGGTTGGGGCCGTTGAGCACCAGCACGATGGGCGGCATAGAGGGTTCTCCACTGTTGTTTTTATGTATGCCGATAAAATGTACTGAATGGTTAATTTGGTCAATCGCGTGGGTGGGAACCGTTCGATTACCGAACGCAGAATGAAAACCACCGTTGTGTGGATCAGAGTTGATATCAATTGAAAATCATTCTCGACAACGCTTAAGATGCCCGCCTGTTTCCTTAACATTCCAGGGAGTCGGTTTGTCGGACGTGGATCTCAAAGGCCTGTTTCTCAAGCACGCCGATACTCTGCGCGGGTATCTCGCACGCAAGGTACGGGACCCGCAGTTGGCCGCAGACCTGGTGCAGGAGAGTTTCCTGCGCCTGGCGCAAAAGCCGGCCGGCGAGCGCATCGACAATTCCCAGGGCTATCTCTATCGCACGGCCGGCAATCTGCTGATCGACCATATCCGCCAGGAGGCGCGGCGCAAGACCGACTCCGTGCCCCATGAGGCGCTGGCCGAGATTGAAGATGAAATGGCCGGGTTGGAGGCTCAGGCGATGGCGCAGCAACAGCGGCAGGCATTGAAGCAGGCACTGGCGGAATTGCCGGAGCGTACCCGGCAGATTTTCCGTCTCAACCGGATCGAGGGCATGACCCATGCCCAGGTCGCGCGCCACCTGGGCATTTCCGACAGCTCAGTGCAAAAGCACCTGGCCAAGGCGCTGGCGTATGTCATGCAGCGTTTGCAGGAAGGTGAGGCGGGGCCGTCCGACGAATGAATTACCGACAAACCTGGGGTCAGACGTCACAGCGTTATATAACGAAAAATTCGAGATTCACACGTGAATAGCCCGGGTCCGCAACAGCACAGCATTACCGAGGCGGCTGCCGATTGGGCGGTGCGCCTGCACGCCGGCGCCCTGACCGATCAGGAGCAGGCCGAGCTGCGCCAATGGATCGCCAGAGACAGCCGCCATGAAGCGGCGCTGCGTTTTGCCGAGCAGACGTGGGCGGCGCTGGGCGAGGTGCATCGCGATGAGACGGTGCATCGCCAGCGGCCGCCCGCTACCGCTGCGCCGGTGCGCGGCCCTCGTCGGCGCAGGCCGTGGCGCATGGCGGCGAGTGTTGCGCTGTTGCTGGTAGTGGCGGGCGTCGGCTGGGTGCGCGGGCCTGAGGCGCTGCTGCAGATGCAGGCCGATTACCTCACCCAAAAAGGCGAAGTGCGCACCGTGCACCTGGCGGACGGCAGCAGCGTGCAACTGGATTCTGCGAGTGCGATCAAGCTGGATTTTGACGGTGTGCAGCGGCGCATCAGCCTGATCAAAGGCTCGGCGATCTTTGATGTGGCGCCCATGGCCGGTGAGGAAAAAAGGCCGTTCGTGGTGCACAGCGCCAGCGGGCAAACCCGTGCCTTGGGCACGCGGTTTGTGGTCGAGCGTGAGGACGACCGGCAGGCCTGGGTCGGGGTGTTGCAACACAGTGTGGCCGTCACGCTGCAGGCGCTGCCGCAGAAAAAAACGGTGCTCAAGGAAGGCCAGGCTGCGCGCTACAGCCCGGAGAACGGCGTGGTCGCCCTCGACGACTTCGACCTGGAGCGCGCCACCAGTTGGCGTCGCGGTGTGCTGATCTTCGACCGCTTGCCGCTGGCCAAGGTCATCGAACAGCTCAACCGCTACCGGCCGGGCAAGGTGGTGCTGACCAATGCCGACCTCGGCACCCGTGAAGTCAGCGGCGTGTTCCGCCTCGATATGCTCGACACGGCCCTCGGCACCCTGACCGAAGAATTACAGGTGCAGCGCTTTGATCTGGCGGGGCTGAGCCTGATCTATTGATGGGGTCGCCGGGCCCCGTTTACGCCCTTTGAAAAAACTTTCAAAAAAACCTTACTGAGTTCCGACGCCTGACACGTCCTGTTAAGTGAGAAGTATTCGCATAAACAAGAATGGTCAGCGAAGGGATAACGTCGATGTCTGCAATCACCAAGGGGCGCAACACCGGTAGCCGGTTGGCCCTTGCCATCCACCTGGGGCTGTTAGCCTCCGCCTGCCAGGTGCAGGCCGCCGAGGCGCCAGTCGGTGAATCACAGCCTGTCACGTTGACGTTTGATATTGCGGCGCAACCCTTGGGCCTTGCCGTACTGACGTTCGCCGACCAGGCCGGGTTGCAAGTGTTGTTCGACAGCGCGCGCCTGCAAGGCCTCACCAGCACCGCGCTCAAGGGCCGTTACAGCGCCCAGGAAGGCCTCGGCCGATTGGTGGGCAGTGCACCGGTGGAATACCGCTTTACCGGGGACCGGCAGGTGACGCTGACTCGCGTCGGCGCCGACCATGACGGTGCGCTGACCGTGGGCACCACCACCATCACCGGCAACACCAACGGCAAGCCAAGCGACTGGGTGTACGACACACCGCGCTCGGTGGCCGTGATCAGTCGCGAGCAGATCGACAAACGCCCACCACGCCACGCCGCCGACATGCTCGAAGAAACCGCCGGCGTGTACACCGCCGTCAACCAGCGTGACCCGGGCCTGTCGGTGAACATCCGCGGCGTGCAGGACTACGGCCGGGTCAACATGAACATCGACGGCATGCGCCAGAACTTCAACGTCAACGGCCACCAGCAGCGCAACGGCACGATGTTGATCGACCCGGAATTCATCTCCAGCATCGAAATCGACAAGGGCAGCCAGTCCGGGCAGGGCGGTGCTGCCGTGTTGGGCGGGATTGCATCCTTCAAGACCCTGGAGGCCAGTGAGTTCCTGGCCGATGGCAAGGACTATGGCGGGCGTCTGCGTGCCGGTAGCGGGATTGGTGAACTGGGTAACGGCACCTATTTCAACGGCAGCGGTGTGTTTGCCTTTGGCGACGAGCGCGGCGACGTGCTGCTGGGGTACAGCGAACGGCATTTTGGCGACTACCGCGCCGGTACCCACAACGACCAGAAACTGGGCACTCATTTGCGCGCTCGTGACTCCCAGCCTGCGGCCTTCGACGATTGGCTGAACAGTGAGGTCGGTGACACCGGCAGCGTGACCCGCTCGCAAATCGTCAAGTTCGGCCTGAACCTGCCCAATGACCAACGGGTGCAACTGAGCTACCTGGAAAGTGACAGCGACAGCAATGACGCGTGGGCCTACACCGCCCCGGATAACCAGAGCGTGTACTACCAGCGCGTCAGCAAGAACAACCTCAATGCCAGGAACGTCGGACTGGATTATCGCTACACGCCGGATAACCCGCTGATCGATTTCAAGGCCAAGGTCTACTACGTCACCACACAGATGGACCGGGACAATGCGCCCAACACCGCGTCGCTGACCTCCGGCAACTATGTGGCGGGCTACACGGATCATTTCCAGACCGATACCTGGGGTGTACAGGGCGACAACACATCGCGGTTCGACTTCGATGCGTTGGGGCATGTGAGTTGGAACTACGGCGTGGAGGTGTATCAAGACAAGTTCAAGCCCAGTACCAACAAGGTCGAGGCCACCAACCTTTCCGGCCTGTTGCCTTACGTTGAAGGCGGGACGCCCGGTGGCAAACGCACCATCGCCAGCCTGTTCAACAACCTGCAGTACGAATATGGCGACTGGCTGACGCTGGATGCGGGCTTGCGGTACGACCGCTATCGGCTGGAAGGGGTCACCGGGATGACGCTGTACCGGCGCGATCGGTTCTACAGCAGCACGGTAGGTGCCAAGCGTGTCGAGGAAGTGTTCGAAATTGATAGAGAAGAGGGCCAGTTCTCTCCCACGTTCGGTATCGGCATAAAGCCGGGGCTGGACTGGATGCAACTTTACGCCCGCTGGGGCAAGGGCTGGCGCCCGCCGGCGGTAACGGAAACCTTCATGACCGGGCGTCCTCACGGTGGCAGCTCATCAGAGCGGGTGTTTCCCAACCCGTTCCTGAAACCCGAAGAGTCGCGGGACTGGGAAATGGGCGTGAACGTATTCAAAGAGGGACTGCTGTTCGGTGACGACCGCCTGGGCATGAAGGTGGCTTACTTCGATACCCGGATCGAGAACTTCTCTTTCCTCAATCACAGCGTCAGTTTGCCGGAGACCTCCGTCGGCGGTTTTCTCGGCACGATGGCGTACGTCAATAACACCAACCCCACGCGCTTTCGGGGGGTGGAGTACCAGCTCAACTACGACACGGGGCGGGCGTACGCCAACCTTAGTTACACCCACATGATCGGCAGTAATGAGTTCTGCTCGAAGAACTATTACATGGGCGGGGCGAAGAAGAACGGGCCGTCCACCACACGCTATGAACGCTACACCCGGCCAAACGGCACGACCGGCCTGCGCCCGGTGACCACGTATGAGGTGCTGGACGACGATGTCGCCAACAACAAGGAAAGCTGTGGCCGGATCATGGGCAACGCCACCTATATGCCGGCTGATCGCGGCTCGCTGACCCTGGGCGCGCGCTTCCTGGAAAAGCGACTCGATATGGGCGTCCGCGTGCGCTACAGCTCAGGCAATGGCGAGAACCTCGACTCACAAGGTTATGACTTCATCGACCAGGCGCTATGGCCCCAGTACACCCTCTATGACCTGTACGCCAGCTACTGGATGACCGACCAATTGAACATCGCCCTGGCGCTGGAAAACGCCACCGATGAGGCCTACTTCGTTGCCATGGGGGACGCCAATAACCTGAGCCTGGCGCGCGGGCGAACGTTGAGCGGGATGCTCGAATACAAGTTCTGATCAAGGTGCCACGGCACTTTATCAACCAACGGTTTTGCCCAAGGGTGGGCAAAAAGTGCGCTGTATGAGCGTGCTGATCAATCGTGTTGTTTATAACGAGGTTAAGTGATGACTATTTCTGTTAGTTACGAAGCTGCGCTCGGTGCTTACTCCGTCTCGGACTACCTGACCGACTGGGCACTGGGGTTCAACACTGCGGGTCACGGCAGCAGCAACACCGGCGGCTTCAGCAACGGCTCCCTGAGCGGCGACCAGTATTCGACCCACGGCGCCAACAATTCCGACTACGCCTTCATTGCCGACAGCAACACCAGCAACGGCCTGCACTACGTATTCAACCCGGCGCTGCCAGCCAGCCACAACGAAAACCACTACCTGTGGGGCAACCTGGATAACGTTCAACTGGGCACCGGCCTGGGCGGCGGCAATGGCAGCGACTTCACCCTCGATGCGTTCAAAGTGGCTTTCAACGGCCTCGACTTGAGCGCGGCACAAGGTGCAGGCCGCGTCGGCAATGACGTTCAGAACGTGATCTACAGCCTGATGCAAGGCAACACCTCGGCACTGGAAACCGTGCTCAACAACCTGCTGGACGACTTCGGCCTGTCCACCGCCAACACCTTCGACGAGATCTCGGCCGGCCTGGCAGCACACGCTACGGCAACCACCACCGACGTCGCCCTGGTAGGCGTGCAGGACGTTGCACAGGACTGGGCACTCGCTGCCTGATGTTGCTGCGCAATGAAAAAAGCGAATGGAAGATCGCTCTCCCATTCGCTGCGTAAACCCCGTCGTCGCCGTGAGTTTCGAAGGCCAGGGCGACGGCGGTGACAAATTCTGCGCAGCGGCGCGTGGCGTGTCAAACGCGGGCGGCGCTTCCCGATTTCCCCCATGAGACTCCCTCGATGCGCCATGCCGGCAACGAAACCCTGGCCGCTCTCACGGCCTATAAAAGTGGCTTCCTCAACATTGGCCTGTTTTCGGCAGTGATCAACCTGTTGATGCTGGCCCCGGCGCTGTACATGTTGCAGGTCTACGACCGGGTGCTGGCCTCCGGCAACTCGATGACACTGTTGATGCTGACGCTGATGATCCTTGGCTTGTTCGGCTTGATGGGCGCGCTGGAGTGGGTGCGCAGCCAGGTGGTGATCCGCCTTGGCACACAGATGGACATGCGCCTGAACCAGCGGGTGTACGACGCCGCGTTCGAGGCGCAACTCAAGGGCGGTACCCAGGCGGCCGGGCAGGCGTTGAGCGACCTGACGACCTTGCGCCAGTTCGCCACCGGCCAGGCGCTGTTCGCATTTTTTGATGCGCCGTGGTTTCCGGTGTACTTGCTGGTGATCTTCCTGTTCCACCCCTGGCTCGGCGTCCTGGCGCTGGCCGGTGCGCTGATGCTGATGGCGCTGGCGTGGGCCAACCAGCACATCTGCCAGGCACCGTTGACTCAGGCCAATCAGCTGTCGATCAGCGCCAGCCAGCAGGCCACGGCCAACCTGCGCAATGCCGAAGCCATCGAAGCCATGGGCATGCTGGCAACCCTGCGTGCGCGCTGGTTTGCCCAGCACCAGGCGTTTCTGGCGGCGCAGAACCTGGCCAGTGAAAAGACCGCTGCCATCAGTGCCTGGTCCAAGGGCGTACGCCTGGCGTTGCAGTCATTGGTCCTCGGTCTGGGTGCATTGCTGGCGGTGCAGGGGGCGATTACGCCGGGCATGATGATCGCCGGCTCGATCCTGATGGGGCGGGTACTGAGCCCTATCGACCAGCTGATCGGCGTGTGGAAACAGTGGAGTTCGGCGCGCCTGGCCTATGACCGTTTGACCCTGATGCTGGCGGCCAACCCGGCGCGCACCGAGCGCATGAGCTTGCCGGCGCCCAGCGGCCAGTTGACGGTCGAGCAGGTAAGCGCGTGTGCGCCCGGCAGTCGTCGGCCCGCGTTGGCCAACCTCGGGTTCAGCCTGCCTGCCGGTGACGTGCTGGGCGTGATCGGGCCTTCCGGTTGCGGCAAGTCGACCCTGGCGCGGTTGCTGGTGGGGGCCTGGGCGCCCTTGGCCGGCAAGGTGCGGCTGGACGGCGCGGACCTGGCGCAATGGGACAAGCAGCAACTCGGCCCGCACATTGGGTATCTGCCCCAGGACATCCAGCTGTTCGCCGGCAGCATTGCCGACAACATCGCGCGTTTCGACACCGTGGATTCGGACAAGGTGCTCGCTGCCGCGCAAATGGCCGGCGTGCATCAACTGATCCTGCAGTTGCCCCAAGGCTACGACACCCAACTGGGGGAGGGCGGTGCCGGGTTGTCCGGCGGGCAGAAGCAACGTGTCGCGCTGGCGCGAGCGCTGTACGGCGTGCCTGCGCTGATCGTACTGGATGAGCCCAATTCCAATCTCGATGAGGCCGGCGAGCAGGCCTTGCTCCATGCCATCACCTTGCTCAAGGCGCAGCGTCGCACGCTGGTGCTGATCACCCACAAGACCCCTGTGCTGGCGTTGACGGACCAATTACTGATTCTGCGGGACGGCCAGTTGCAGGCGTTCGGGCCCACGGCGCGGGTGCTGGAGGCCACGCAGAAACCGGCGGCCGCGCCGCCCAAACCGGTGTCGGCGATGAGCATGAGCTACCGCCTCGGTGAAGGAAAAAAAGCATGAGCCGACCTGTGCTTGTGACGGACAACAGCGTGCCGCCGGTGAACAACGTGCTGGCGCTGGACGATAAAAAATACGCGCGCCTGGGCTGGTTGCTGGTGCTCGGCGGGTTTGCCGGGTTCCTGGGCTGGGCCGCGCTGGCACCGTTGGACAAGGGCGTGGCGGTGTCCGGCAAGGTCATGGTGTCGGGGCACCGCAAGACGGTGCAGCACCCCGCGGGCGGGATCGTCGAGCGGATCGAGGTGCGCGATGGCGAGGTGGTGAGCGCCGGCCAGGTATTGATCCGCCTGAAGGAAACCCCGTTGCGCGGGCAGATGCAGTCTTTGCGCAGCCAGTTCATTGCGTCCCGGGCCAGCGAAGCGCGCTTGAGTGCCGAGAGCGAAGGCTTGTCGGCCATCGTCTTCGGTCCCGAACTGCTGAACGAGCCTGAGGCCGCCGCCACCTTGAGCCTGCAACGGCAACTGTTCAGCAGTCGCGCCCAGGCCCTGGCCACGGAGCAGCAAGGCCTGCGGGAAACCATCGCCGGGGCCGAGGCACAATTGCGCGGCACCCGGGAATCCCAGGCCAGCAAAGTGCTGCAACGCACCGCGATGAATGAACAACTGCAAGGCCTGCGCGAGCTGGCGCGGGACGGCTACATTCCGCGCAATCGGCTGCTGGAAAATGAACGGCTGTATGCCCAGCTCGACGGTGCGATTGCCGAGGATTTCGGCCGCATCGGCCAGTTGCAACGGCAAGTCCTTGAACTGCGCCTGCGCATCCGCCAGCTCGGCGAAGACTTCCAGAAAGACCTGCGCGGCCAACTGGCCGAAACCCGCACCCGCAGCGACGACTTGCGCAACCGGTTGGCCTCGGCCGAATTCGAACTGGCCAACAGCCTGGTGCGCGCGCCGGCGACTGGCGTGGTGGTGGGGCTGGAGGTGTACACCGAAGGCGGCGTGATCAAGCCCGGCCAGGCGCTGATGGACATCGTGCCCCAGGGCGAACCACTGCTGGTGGAAGCGCGGGTGCCGGTGCAGATGGTCGACAAGGTGCACCCGGGCTTGCCGGTGGAGTTGCTGTTCTCGGCGTTCAACCAGAGCACCACCCCACGCATTGCCGGTGAAGTGACGCTGGTGTCGGCCGACCGCCAGGTCGACGAGCGCACCGATGAGCCGTATTACACCTTGCGCGCCCAGGTCAGTGCAGCTGGCATGCGCCAGCTCGACGGCTTGCAGATTCGCCCGGGCATGCCGGTGGAAGCGTTCGTCAAAACCGGTGAGCGCTCGATGCTCAACTACCTGTTCAAACCCTTGATGGATCGGACTCACATGGCGTTGGTGGAAGAATGAAGGCGCTGTTATTCGGTCTGTGTTGTGCCTGCAGTGGATCGGTTCAGGCGCTGGGATTGCTCGACGCCTATGACTTGGCCCTGCGCAACGATCCGACGTTTCAGGCGGCAATCCAGGAGCGCGAGGCCGGCGAGGAAAACCGCATCATCGGCCGCGCCGGGCTGTTGCCGAACCTGTCCTGGAGCTACAACAACTCGCGCAATGAGTCCGAAGTCACCCAGTCGACGGCGGTGGGCAACGTCACCAGCGACCGCGATTACCGCAGCTATGCCTCGACCCTGACCCTGCAACAACCGCTGCTCGATTACGAAGCCTATGCGCGCTATCGCCAGGGTGCAGCGCAGGCGCTGTTTGCCGATGAACGCTTTCGCAGCAAGAGCCAGGAACTGGCCGTGCGGGTGTTGAGCGCCTACAGCCAGGCATTGCTGGCCCAGGAGCGGATCGAGCTGAGCCGCGCCCAGAAACGCGCGTATGCCGAGCGCCTGCAACTCAATGAACGGCTGCTCAAGGGCGGCGAGGGCACCCGCACCGATGTGCTGGAAACCCAGGCACGCCTGAGCCTGGCCCAGGCCGAAGAGATCGAATCCCTGGACACCCAGGACGCAGCCTTGCGCGAGCTGGAAGCGATTGTGGGCCAGCCGTTGCAGATAGACGAGTTGGCGCCGCTGACTCGCCAGTTCGAGATCCCGCCGCTGGAGCCCAACCGTTTCGAGACCTGGCGGGAAATGGCGATGGCCAACAACCCGGAGCTCAAATCCCAGCACCACGCGCTGGACGTCGCCGAATACGAAGTGGAGCGCAAGCGCGCCGGGCACATGCCCAAGGTCAGCCTGTATGCGAGCAGCCGCCAGACCAGCTCGGATTCGGAAAGCAGCTACAACCAGAAGTACGACACCAACAGCGTCGGCATCCAGGTCAGCCTGCCGCTGTTCGCCGGTGGCTCGGTGTCGGCGTCAACCCGTCAGGCCGCCAATCAACTGTCCCAGGCCCAATATGAACTGGACGCGCAGACCGCCAGGACGCTGATCGAACTGCGCAAGCAATTCAACCTCAACACCAGCGGCGCGGCCAAAGTGCGGGCGTATGAAATGGCGGTCAGCTCGGCCACCGCCCTGGTGACGGCGACGAAGAAAAGCGTGACCGGTGGCGAGCGCGTCAACCTCGATGTGCTGGATGCCGAGCAGCAACTGTTCACGGCACGCCGCGACCTGGCGGATGCGCGGCATGCGTATCTGCTGGCGCGGATACAACTGAAGTATTTTGCAGGGTTGCTCAACGAGCAGGATCTGCGGGCGTTGGCGGGATATTTCCAGCCATCGGCATGATGGCTATATCGGCTAACACACCGATCCACTGTGGGAGCTGTCGAGCCTTGGCGAGGCTGCGATGGCGGCGGGACTGATGACATTTTTCTGTCTGACCCACCGCCATCGCGGCCTCGCTAAAGCTCGACGGCTCCCACATTTTGATCTTTGCAGTGCTGGGGATTTAACGCCGGGTCAGTAACACACCCGATTCCATGTGGTGCGTCCACGGGAACTGGTCAAACATCGCGCACTGGGTAATCCGGTGCGTGTCATGCAGTTGCGCAATGTTCGCCGCCAACGTCTCCGGGTTGCAGGAGATGTACAGGATGTTCTCGAAGCGCCGGGTCAGCTCGCAGGTGTCCGGGTCCATGCCGGCACGCGGCGGGTCGACGAACACGCTGCCAAACTCGTAGCTCTTGAGGTCGATGCCGTGCAGGCGACGGAACGGCCGCACTTCATTCAAGGCCTCAGTCAGCTCTTCGGCAGACAAACGCACCAGGGTGACGTTATCCACCGCGTTTTCATCGAGGTTGCTCAGCGCCGCGTTCACTGAAGTCTTGCTGATCTCGGTGGCCAGCACTTTGCGCACGCGAGTGGCCAGGGGCAGGGTGAAGTTGCCGTTGCCGCAGTACAGCTCCAGCAGGTCATCACTGCGATCGCCCAGGGCTTCGAATGCCCAGTTGAGCATCTTCTGGTTCACCGTGCCGTTGGGCTGGGTGAACGCGCCTTCAGGCTGGCGATAGCTGAAGGTGCGACCGCCGACGTCGAGTTTCTCCACCACGTAATCGCGGCCGATCACATCGCGCTTGCCCTTGGAGCGGCCGATGATGCTGACGTTCAGGTCTGCCGCCAGCTTGTTCGCCGCCGTATGCCAATGCTCGTCCAGCGGTCGGTGATAGCACAGGGTGATCATCGCGTCGCCGGCCAAAGTGGTGAGGAACTCCACCTGGAACAGCTTGTGGCTCAGGGCGGCGCTGGCTTGCCAGGCGGCCTTGAGTTGCGGCATCAATTGGTTGATGCGCAGGCTGGCAATCGGAAACTCTTCAATGAGGATCGGTGTGCGCTTGTCGTCCTGGGAGAACATTGCGTAGTGGCGCTGACCCTCTTCGCGCCACAGGCGGAACTCCGCCCGCAGGCGGAAGTTCTGCAACGGCGAGTCGAAAACCTGAGGCTCTGGCGCGTCGAACGGCGCCAGCAGGTCACGCAGGCGCGTGACCTTTTCTTCCAGTTGAACGGTGTAGCTTGCGGCGTCAAAAGTCATGCGTTGAACCAGCCCAGCTTGATCACAAACAGAATCGACAGGATCACCAGCGCCGGGTTCAGCTCACGGTAGCGGCCCGAAAGCAGCTTGATGGCGGTCCAGGCGATGAAACCGAAGGCAATGCCGTTGGCGATGGAATAAGTGAATGGCATCGCCAGGGCGGTGATCACCACCGGTGCGGCGACGGTGATGTCGTCCCAGTCGATTTCGGCCAGGCCCGAGGTCATCAGCACGGCGACGAACAGCAGCGCCGGTGCGGTGGCGAAGGCCGGAACGCTGGCCGCCAGTGGCGAGAAGAACAGCGCCAGCAGGAACAGGATCGCGACCACGACGGCGGTCAAACCGGTACGGCCACCGGCGCTCACGCCCGCCGCCGATTCGATGTAGCTGGTGGTGGTCGAGGTGCCCAGCAGCGAGCCGGCCATGGCCGCCGTACTGTCAGCGATCAGCGCACGGCCCATTTTCGGCATGTGGCCGTCCTTGCCCATGAGGCCCGCGCGCTTGGCGACGCCGATCAGGGTGCCTGAGTTGTCGAACAGGTCGACGAACAGGAACGCGAAGATCACGCTCACCAGGCCGATGTCCAGGGCGCCCTTGATGTCCAGTTGCAGGAAGGTCGGGGCCAGCGAAGGTGGCATCGACATCACGCCGCCGAACGGGGTGAAGCCCAGCACGATGGAGGCGATGGTCACCACCAGGATGCCGATCAATACCGCGCCGCGCACTTTCAGGGCTTCCAGCGCAACGATCAGCGCGAAGCCGAGGGTGGCGAGGATCGGCGCGGGTTGTTTCAGGTCGCCCAGGCCCACCATGGTGGCCGGGTTGCTGACCACGATGCCGGCGTTGTGCAGGGCGATCAGCGCCAGGAACAGGCCGATACCCGCCGCAATCGCCGAGCGCAGGGGCAGCGGGATGCTGTTGATGATCCATTCACGGATGCGGAAGATCGACAGCAGGAAGAACAGCACTGCCGAGATGAACACCGCACCCAGCGCCACTTGCCAGGTGTGGCCCATGTGCAGGACCACGGTGTAGGTGAAGAATGCGTTGAGGCCCATGCCCGGTGCCAGGGCAATCGGGTAGTTGGCGATCAGGCCCATCACGGTGGAACCGATGGCCGCCGCGAGGCAGGTCGCGACAAAGACCGCGCCCTTGTCCATGCCGGTCTCGCCGAGAATGCTCGGGTTGACGAACAGGATGTAGGCCATGGCCAGGAAGGTGGTGACGCCCGCGAGAATCTCGGTGCGCACATTCGTGTTGTGTGCCTTGAGTTGAAACAGCTTTTCCAGCATGCCTGCTCCCTGTGACGCTATCTTGCGTCGTTATTTGTTGACCTCTAAGTCAAAGCACAAACTGCGCCAAGCGCCTGTGGTTCCAGAGAGGATCGGAAAAAGCGGCGCATCATACCAGCAGCCGAGGGCCAGTGGCGCATAGGCTTGATCATGGCCTTGAGGCATACTGCGCCGACGTTTATTACAGGGTCATCGACAGCATGAAAAAAGCCAGCGCCTGGAGTCTAGCTCTGTTCGGTTGCATCGGCCTGTGGCTCGGTGCGGCACCGGCGTGGGGCGCGCCTGCACCGGCGTTGAGCGAGGTGCGGGTATTCAAGGTTCAGTCGGCCAAGTGCACTGAAACCATTCCCGAGCGGGCCGACAGCACCCAGATGTGCACGCACCGCGGGCAGACACTGGTGTACGTGATGGAAGTCGGCCTGGGCAACAGCCCACAGGCATTTTTCGACGGCGCGTCGGTGCCCCGTATCAGCACCACCGCCGTCTGCCAGGTGGGTTCCATCAGCCAGCCATGCAGCGGCGCGGGAACGTTGATGGGCTACATCTATACGTTCCAGCTGGATATCGACGCCGGCGGTACCTTCCAGTACAGCAACACCTCGATCAACCCGCCGCGCAACCAACTGGTTACCACCCTCAGCATTCGCTGATCGCCACCCATCAATTGCCTTGAACGCTCATAACCCCGGGAAGTCGTACCGCTAAGACGGCGACTTCCCAGAACGCCGCGATTGCACACCAATCCGTGAGGTGTTTATGAGCGCAACCCCCAATGGCGCGGCGGCCAAGCCGTTCGTCAGTCATCCGATACGCCTGACCCTCAATCGGGACCCCATCCAACTGGATGTATTGCCCTGGACCACCCTGCTGGACCTGCTGCGCGAGCAACTGGACCTGACGGGCACCAAGAAGGGCTGCGACCACGGCCAGTGCGGTGCCTGCACCGTGTTGCTCAACGGTAAGCGGGTGAACGCCTGCCTGACCCTGGCGGTGATGTGCGACGGTGCCGAGTTGACCACCATCGAAGGCCTGGCCTCGGGCGACGACCTGCACCCGATGCAACAGGCGTTTATCAAGCACGATGCCTTCCAGTGTGGCTACTGCACGCCGGGGCAAATCTGCTCGGCGGTGGGCCTGGCCCGTGAAGGCCGTGCCCACGACACCGCGCAGATCCAGGAACTGATGAGCGGCAACCTTTGCCGCTGCGGCGCCTACAACAACATCCGCGATGCCATCGAAGAAGCCTTGCCGGCGTGCCGCGTGCAGGGAGGTGAGCAATGAATCCCTTCCATTACAGCAAGCCGGCCGACGTGCAGGAGGCGGTGCACCTGGTCAGCCCGGCGTCGCGGTTTATCGCCGGTGGCACCAACCTGCTGGACCTGATGAAAGAGAACATCAGCCGCCCGGAGCACCTGATTGATATCACCGGGCTGCCACTTCGCGACGTGGAAGAAACTCCCGGGGGCGGCTTGATGATCGGTGCCCTGGTGAGCAACGCCGACCTGGCCTGGCACCCGCTGATCGAGGAACGTTACCCGCTGCTGTCCCAGGCCATCCTCGCCGGCGCCTCGCCGCAATTGCGCAATATGGCCAGTACCGGCGGCAACCTGCTGCAACGCACCCGTTGCTACTACTTCTATGACGCCGCCGTGCCCTGCAATAAACGCGAGCCCGGCAGTGGCTGCCCGGCGCGGGTCGGTTTGAACCGCATCCACGCGATCCTCGGCGCCAGCGACCAGTGCGTCGCCACCCATCCTTCGGACATGTGCGTGGCCCTGGCCGCCCTGGATGCGCGGGTGCATGTGCAGGGCCGGGGTGGTGCGCGGGTCATCGAGTTCGCCGACTTCCACCGGCTGCCGGGCGATGCGCCCCAGCGGGATAACCAGTTGGCCGACGACGAACTGATCACCGCCATCGAGTTGCCTGCCGACCACCTGGCTGCCCACAGTCACTATCTGAAAATCCGTGACCGGGCTTCCTACGCCTTCGCCCTGGTATCCGTCGCGGCGGCGCTGGAGCTGGATGGCGATGTGATCGTCGACGCCCGCCTGGCCCTGGGCGGCGTCGCCCACAAGCCATGGCGTGATCGCGCGGTGGAAGCCGCGCTGATCGGCCAGTCCGTCAGCCGCGAAACCTTCAGCACTGCCGCCGAAACCCTGCTGCTGGACGCCGAGCCGCTGGAGCACAACGGCTTCAAGATCAAACTGGCACGCCGCGCGATCATTCGCGCCCTGAGCGATGCCGCTGTTGCAGGAGCCACGTCATGAGCGCAATCGGCAAACCGTTGGACCGGGTCGACGGTCTGCTCAAGGTCACCGGGCAAGCGCGCTATGCCGGTGAGTTTCCCGAGGATGGCTTGCTGCACGGCAGCGTGGTGTCGAGCAACATCGCCAAGGGCCGGGTCATCCGCATTGATGCGTCCCAAGCCCTGGCGCTGCCCGGTGTGGTGATGGTGCTTGATCACCTCAACCGCCCGAAACTGGCCAGCTACGACGACAGCTACGCGGATGCCGATGCTGCCGACGGCTCGCCGTTTCGCCCGCTGTACAACGACCGCGTGCTCTACAGCGGCCAGCCGTTGGCATTGGTGATTGCCGACAACCTGGAGCTGGCGCGCCACGCCGGTTCCCTGGTGCAGATTGAATACGCCGCCGAGCCTGCCGAGACCGATCTGCTGGCCTTGCAGGAGCAGGCGCACCCGTCGCCGCAAACACCGCCCAAGCCGCGCGGCAACTTCCAGGCCGAATGGACCGGCGCCGCCACGAGCCTGGACCTGCACTACAGCACGCCCATCGAACACCATAACCCCATGGAACCCCACGCCAGTACCGTGCTGTATCAGCCGGACGGCACCCTGCATATCCACGACAAGACCCAGGGGCCGCAGAACTGCCAGGCCTATGTGCAGAAAGTCTTCGGCCTGGATAAAAGCCAGGTGCGGATCTTCGCCGCGTTCGTCGGCGGCGCCTTTGGTTCCGGTCTGCGCCCGCAGTACCAGTTGCCGCTGGCAGTGATGGCATCGCTGGCCCTGAAGCGTTCGGTGCGCGTCACCCTCACGCGCCAGCAGATGTTCACCTTCGGTTATCGCCCGCGCACCTTGCAGCGCCTGCAACTGGGTGCTGCCGCCAATGGCCGCTTGCTTGCCCTGGGCCACACCGCCATCGGCCAGACCTCGCGCTTCGAGGACTTCAGCGAACACGTGGTGGAATGGAGCGGCATGCTCTATCACTGCGATAACGTGCTGCTGACCTACAAGCTGGTGCCGCTGGACGTGTTCACACCGCTGGACATGCGCGCTCCCGGCGCAGCGCTGGGGGTGATCGGCCTGGAATGCGCCATGGATGAACTGGCCTGCGCCCTGGGCATCGACCCGGTGCAATTGCGGCTGATCAACTATGCCGAGCGCAATCAGAACGAAGACAAGCCCTGGTCCAGCAAAGCGTTGCGCGAATGCTACAGCGAAGGTGCCGAGCGTTTTGGCTGGAGCCAGCGCAACCCGGAGCCGCGAAGCATGCGCGATGGTCGCCAACTGGTTGGTTGGGGCATGGCCGGCGGGGTGTGGGAGGCCCTGCAAATGAAAGCCAGCGCCAAGGCTCGGATCGACCACCTGGGCAAGCTCACGGTCAGCAGCGCCACTACCGATATCGGCACCGGCACCTACACGGTCATGGCGCAGATCGCCGCCCAGGCCAGCGGCGTGCCGGTAGGCGATGTGACGTTCCTGCTGGGGGATTCATCGCTGCCGACGGCGCCATTGCAGGGCGGCTCGTTTACCGTGTCGTCGGTGGGCAGTGCGGTGCAACAGGCCTGTGAAGCGTTGAACGCCAAGCTGTTGGACATTGCGCGCAAGACTTACCCGGCGTTCAAAGACGCTGAGTCGGCGCGGTTTGAGAATGGCCAGCTGCACGCCGGTGACCAGCGCATCTCCCTGGCGCAATTGGTGCAAGACAGCGGCGAGCAGGCGCTGGAAGTGCAGGTGGATTGCGAGCCGGGCAAACAGCGCGAAGGCTATGCCTCTGCCACGCATTCGGCGGTGTTTGTCGAAGTGCGGGTGGATGAGGACCTGGGCACCATCAAGGTCAGCCGGGTGGTCAGCGCGATTGCGGCCGGGCGGGTGGTCAATCCGAAGATGGCCCGTAGCCAGATTCTCGGCGGTGTGGTCTGGGGCATCGGCATGGCGTTGCATGAGGAGACCCAGGTCGATCACGCATTGGGTCGCTCCATGAACCACAGCCTGGCCGAATACCACATTCCGGTAAACGCGGATATCGGCGAGATTGATGTGCTGTTTGTCGAAGAACACGACGAGATCGTCAACGCCCTTGGGTCCAAGGGCGTCGGCGAGATCGGGATTGTCGGGGTGGCGGCGGCGGTGGCCAACGCGGTGTATCACGCCACCGGCAAGCGGGTGCGGGACTTTCCCATCACCCTCGACAAGGTCTTCTAAACCCTGGCGGGCTCTTCCACCGGCATATGCATGCGGTCGCGGTTGGCCAGGGTCGGGAACAGTTTGATCCAGACCCCGGTCACCACCAGCGTGCCGATGCCGCCCATGACCACGGCGGGCACGGTGCCGAACCAGTGGGCGGTGATCCCGGACTCGAACTCGCCCAACTGATTCGACGCGCCGATAAACAGCCCGTTGACCGCGCTGACCCGGCCGCGCATTTCGTCCGGGGTTTCCAGTTGCACGAACGAGGCGCGGATCACCATGCTGATCATGTCCGCTGCGCCCAATACCACCAGCACCGCCAGGGAGAACCAGAACGAGGTCGACAGGCCGAACGCGATGGTGGCTACGCCAAACACCCCGACCGCCGTAAACATGATCCGCCCCACATGCCGGTCGACGGCAAACCGCGCCAGCCACAACGACATCAACAACGCCCCGACCGCTGGCGCCGAGCGCAGCAGCCCAAGGCCCCACGGCCCGGTCAGCAAAATGTCCTTGGCAAACACCGGCAGCAAGGCCGTGGCGCCGCCCAGCAATACGGCGAACAGGTCCAGGGAAATCGCGCCGAGGATGTCCGGCCGACTGCGGATAAAACGAATCCCGGCCAGCAACGAATCCATGGTCGCCTTGGCCTTGTTCAGCGGCGTCTGGCGCGCGGGCAGGTTGAGGGTCAGCACGCAGGCGATCAGGTACAGCACCACCGTGGGGCCGTAGACCCAGACACTGCCAAAGGCGTACAGCAGACCGCCCAGCGCCGGCGCCACGATGGTGGCCAATTGCTGCGCCGACTGCGACGACGCCACGGCGCGGGGAAACAGTGCCGTGGGCACGATGCTCGGCAGCAGGGCCTGGGTGGTGGGCATTTCAAACGAGCGGGCTGCGCCCAGCAGGAATGCCAGGATAAAAATCATCTCGCGGGTGACATTGCCGGTCAGTCCGCCGATTGCCAGGGATAGCGCGATCAACGCTTGAACGGTCTGGCAGATGGCTGCGACCTTGCGCCGTTCATAGCGGTCGGCCACATGGCCGGTGTGCAGCATGAACAGCACCCGCGGTACGAACTCCACCAGGCCGACCAAACCCAGGTCCAGCACGTTGCCGGTCAGTTGGTAGAGGTTCCAGCCGATGGCCACGGTGAGCATCTGGAAACCGCTGGCGGTGAAGATCCGCGCCAGCCAGAACGCGATGAAAGGGCGGTGGTGACGTAACAGCAGCGCGGGTTCACTGGGCATCGGGGAGACGGGTCTGGGTGGGGGAACGGTGAGGTTATCACCAACTTGTAACCAATAGTTGCGTGGTGGGTTGGGGGGATGAGATATGTTCAGTCTGGCTGAGTACATATCCGTTTCTTCGGTAACGGCCACTTATGGTTC